>CAILKA010000143.1 GCA_903834645.1 uncultured beta proteobacterium | reverse complement strand
CTGGGGATCGCGCCGCGCCTGGAAGGCGTGGTGGGTTGTGCAGGATTCGAACCTGCGACCAACGGATTAAAAGTCCGCTGCTCTACCGACTGAGCTAACAACCCCCGCGGCAGAGCCCATCATTATATCTCAGCGCCGCAGCGCGGCTTCCACGGCCTGTGCCGCGGCAACCAGCCCGAAGGTGGCCGTGACCATCACGCTCGAGCCGTAGCCGGCGCAGGCCAGCGGCGCACCGCCGCTGGAGCCGGCTTCGCCGGGAACCGGTTCGCACGCCTGCTGCGGCCGCCTCACCGCCTCGCGTGAGTACACACAACCCAACCCGATCGGGCCTGTGCGTGCCGCGCCATGGTGCTTGCGCAGGCGCTGGCGCAGCGAGGCCAGCAGCGGGTCGTGCGTGGCCTCGGCGAGGTCACCCACCTCCACGCGCTGGGGCTCGCGCTTGCCACCCGCCGCACCCGTGAGGACGAGCGGCACGCTGCTGCTCAGGGCCCAGGCCGCAATGGCTGCCTTGGCGCTCACCTGGTCGCAGGCATCGATCACGGCCTCGACCGCTCCAGGCAACAACCCGGGCCAGTTCTGCGGGGTGGCGAACTCGTCGACCACCTGCACGTCGCAGCCGGGGTGAATGTCGGCGATGCGCTCGCGCAGCGCCTCGCCCTTGGCCTGCCCGATTGTGCGGCCCAGGGCCTGCACCTGGCGGTTGATGTTGGACTCGGCCACGTGGTCGAAATCGATGAGCACGAGGCCAGCCACGCCACTGCGCGCCAGGGCTTCGGCCGCCCAGGATCCGACCCCGCCCAGGCCCACCACCGCCACGCGCAGCGTGCGCAGCCGGGCATAGTCGGCATCGCCATACAGGCGCCGCAGGCCCCCGAATCGGCGCTCGTCGGCAACATCCAGGCCGGCCTCGTCCGGACGCGCGGCGGCCACGCCCGGCGCGCCGGCGCCTGCCGCGCTCAGATCTGCCGCTCCAGCCGCCACACCTGCCAGCGCAGCCCGAGCACCGCGCCGCCGATGATGCCCGCCAGCGCGAGGAAGCTGCCCAACGCCAGCGTGGACACGCCCGACAGGCCCTGCCCGACCGTGCAGCCCATGGCCGTCACGCCGCCCGCGCCCATCAGCACCGCGCCCACGAGGTGGTTGGCCGTGTCTTCGGTGCCGCCGAAACCTTCCCAGCGGAAGCTGCGCGTGATGAGCGCCACGAGCGCCGCACCGACGACGACACCCACGGTGCTGACGATGGCCACCGTGAGCACCTTGCTCTTGTCGCTGAAGAGCATCAGCCAGTCGAGCGTGTAGGCCATGGGAGCCACGAAGGTGAGTGATTCCATGCGCCCGCTGTTGGTGGCCAGGAACGCCTCCTCCAGCGTCTGCGGGTGCTCGGCGAGATGGCCCATGCGCCCGCTGACCCACCACACGCCGACGATCACGGCACCGATGCCCACCCCGGCAACCAGCACTTCCGCGCTGCGGCCCTCGGGCTTGACGAGCACCCACGCCACCAGCGCGCCGCCGATGACGAGGCCCAGCGCCAGCGCGAGCGTGCGCCGGGACCCGCCGAAGACGTGCGCCGCCAGCGAGGGCAGGTCCTGCCCCACGGGCAGCGCGAGCGCCACCGCATCGACCGTGCCCACGCGCCACACGCCGAAAAGCCCACGCATGGCCATGTAGGCACTGATGCCCAGCACGCAGAACACGACGAGCGCCTTGAGGCTGCCCCCGCCGATGCGCACGAGCGTCTTGCTGCCGCAACCCGAGGCCAGCACCATGCCGAAACCGAAGAGCAGCCCGCCGATCACGTAGGAGAGCCAGACGAGCCGCGAGGGTGCGTAGATGGTCTTGCCCGCCTCCACCCAGCCGAGGAAGACCATCGCGTTGAAGCCGATCATCGCCACGCCGATGGCCAGCGCCCACATGCGCATGCGCGTCCAGTCGCCCATGTTGACGATATCGGCCACCGCGCCCATCGTGCAGAAGTGGGTGCGCTGCGCGATGGCGCCGAAGACGACGGCCAACGCAAAAGCGGCCCAGAGAACCTGGGCCGCGAGGGCGGGGAGATCGGAATCCTGCATGCCCCGATTCTAGGGCGGGGGTGCAGGCTTCAGCGCAGCCCGGCCAGCCGCTCCTTGCCGGCCGTGGCCGCCTCGGACTGGGGATAGGCCTTGATCAGCTCGTCGAGGGTGCGGCGGGCAGCCGGACGATCCTTCATCTCGGCCTGGCTGTTGGCGATGGCCAGCAGCGCCTCCGGGGCACGCGGGTGCCGAGGCGCGGCGTTGACAAAGGCGCGAAAGGCCACGATCGCCTCGCGATGCTCGCGCTTGCCGTACAGGGCGCTGCCCATCCAGAAGCGCACGGCATCGTTGTAGCCGCTGGCCGGATAGCGACGCGAGAAGGCTCCGAAGGCACCCAGCGCACGGTCGAAGTCGCCCCCGCGCAGGAGTGCCAGCGCCTCGTCGAACTGCCGCTTCTCGTCGGGCTCCGCCAGGAACTCCTGCCCGTCCAGGCTCACCTTCACGGGCTCGAGCCGGCGCAGGCGGTCATCGATGCCCTGCGACACGTCCTTCTGGCGGCGCTGCACCTCGGTCACCTCGCGCGCCAACTGTTCCTGCTCGCCTCGAAGGCGCGCGATGTCGCCGCGCAGGCCCTCGATCTGGCCGTTCAGGTCGATCAGGCTGCGGCGCAGGGCCAGCAGTGCCTCGGCCATTTCCCTGTTCTGCGTGACCTGCCCAGCCTGGGTGGCGGCCTGTGCCGAGGCCTGCGCGGCCGAGAGCGCATCGATGCGGTTCAGGAGATCGGCCAGCCGTGCGCGCGTGGCCTCTTCGCTGGCCGAGACGCGGCCGCGCAAGTCGAGAATGGCCTTGCGCGCCTCGTCGTCGGAGAACAGGGCGTGGGAGGGGGTGGTCACCAGGGCCGCCAGCAAGGCCAGCGCGCCCCACGGCCGCGACACAGCCGGCTTCAACGCTTCTCCTTGAGCTCGACGCGGCGGTTCTTCTCCCAGGCCGCCTCGTCACCGCCCTCGGCAGCCGGGCGTTCCTTGCCGAAGCTCACCGCCTCGAGCTGGCCTTCGCCCGCGCCCAGCAGCACGAGCGAGCGCGCCACGGCCTCGGCCCGCTTCTGGCCGAGTGCGAGGTTGTACTCGCGCCCGCCGCGCTCGTCGGTATGACCTTCGAGCACCAGGCGCCTGGCCTTGTTGGCCACAAGCACGCGCGCATGGCCTTCGATCACGGGCTGCGCGTCGGCGCGCACGGCGTAGCTGTCGAAGTCGAAGTAGACGACGCGCTGCGCGGGCCAGCCCGTCGTGGCGGCGCCATCCTTGGGGCCTGTGGTCACGGTGGTCACCCCACCCTGCCCGGAAGCAGCCGATCCCGTGGCCGCGCCACCCGTGCCGCCGCTGGCACCCGCCGCCCCTGCCTGGGACCCCCCGGCAGGGCCCCTGGTCTCGGGCGGCACGGCGTCGCTCGGACGCGGGGTACGGTTCTCCACGGGCGCCTCGTCGAGCTTGACGGAGGAGCCGCAACCGGCCATCAGCGCGGCCGCCGCGCCCCACATCAGCAAGGTCCGAGCCGGGCGAAGGGAGCGGCGAGAGCAGATCTGGTTCATGCGGGTCTCCTGCTGGTGGTGAAGGTTGGCGCTCGATGCGGGCTGGCCCGGGCGCTCATCGGCCGAACGGCCCCCAGGCGGGCTCGCGCATGTCCAGCCCGCTCGTAAGCAGGCGCGTGCGCACGCGGCCATCGAGGGTGGTGGTCATCAGAACGTCGCGCCCCTGGGCACGGCTGGCATAGACCAGCAGCCTGCCGTTCGGGGCGAAGCTCGGGCTCTCGTCGTCGTTGGTGTCCGAGACGGTGCGGATGGTTCCGTTGGCCAGCTCCATCGTCGTCACGCGAAAGGCATTGCCCTCGCGCGACACGTAGGCCAGGACGCTGCCGTCCGGGCTCAGCGCCGGGCTGATGTTGTAGCTGCCCCGGAAGGTCACCCGCTCGGCACGACCGGCCGATGCGCCCGCCACGGGCGTGCGGTAGACCTGCGGGCCGCCTCCGCGGTCGCTCACGAAGTAGACGGTCAGCCCGTCGGGCGAGAAGACGGGCTCGGTGTCGATGGCGCTGCTGGTGGTGAGGCGGCGCGCGTTGGTGCCGTCGGCGTTGATCAGGTAGAGCTGCGCCAGGCCGTCGCGCGAGAGCGTGACGGCAAGCTCGCGCCCGCTGGGCGACCAGGCCGGGGCACTGTTGCTGCCCCGAAAGTGCGCGATGAGCTGGCGCCGGCCCGTGGCCACCTCCTGCACCCACACCCCGGCCTTCTGGGTCTCGAAGCTCACGTAGGCCAGCCAGCGCCCGTCGGGCGACCAGGCCGGCGAGATCAGCGGCTCGGCGCTTTGCACGGCCACCTGCCCGGCTTCACCGTCGGCATCGGTGATGCGCAGCGCGTACTGGCGAGCGGCACGGGTGACGTAGGCGATGCGCGTGGCGAACACGCCGCGCTCGCCCGTGAGCTTCTCGTAGACCTCGTCGGCGACACGGTGCGCGGCCAGGCGCAGGTCGGCTGCGGGTGCGACGACGGTCTTGGCAAGGGCCGTCTCACCGCGGATGGCGTCCCAGAGCCTGTAGCGGATGTCGAAGCTGCCGTCGGCCTGGCGCGTCACGGAGCCCGACAGCAGTGCGTCCGCACCACGGTTGCGCAACTCGGCATGCGGGGCGGGAGTGCGCTCGTCCTGGCCCTCGGGCGCATCGACGAAGCGAAAGGAGCCGCTGCGCTCCAGGTCGGCGCGCACGATGGCCGACACTGCCACCGACCCGGCGCCTTCCCCGCGCAGTGCAGCGATTGCGATGGGGCGCGCCGTCGCCCCGATGCCGCGGATCTCGATGCTGAACTGGGCAGCCGCTGGCCCGGCCAGCAGGGTGGAGCCGAGGGCGGCAGCGAAGCGTCTGCGAGGCCACATGTGCGGGGATTCTAGGGCCGGCGGCGCCGATCGCGCGACCCCGATAATCCGGCGCATGCCCTCGCTGCTTGCGCGCTTCTCCCGCGTGGCCCCCTATTTCGCCGGAGCGCGAGGGGCGCTCGCCGCCGCTGGCGCGGCCGCGCTCGTGGGCGCCTTCACCGAACCGCTGATCCCGGCGCTGATGCAGCCGCTCCTGGACAAGGGCTTCACGGGCGGGGCGCTGCCGCTGTGGTCGATCCCGCTGGCGATCATCGGGCTCTTCGCGGTGCGGGGGATGGCAGGCTTCATCGCCAACTACGCGCTCGCATGGGCCGCGCACCGCGGCGTGCAGACGATGCGCGATGCGATGTTCGCGCACCTGATGCGCGCGCAGCCGATGCTCTATGCACGGCAAAGCGCGAGCCAGCTCACCAACACCCTCGTCTACGAGGTCCAGCAGGGCGCACAGATGCTCGTGAGCTCGGTGCTCACGCTCGTGAAGGACACGCTCACGCTGGCGGCGCTGCTGGGCTACCTGCTGTGGCTCAACTGGAAGCTCACGCTCTTCGTGGGGATCCTCTTCCCCGCGGTGGCGTGGGTGATGCGCACGCTCGGGCGCCGGCTGCATCGGCTCACGCTGGCCGGCCAGCAGGCCACCGACGAGCTCGCTTACGTGGTGGAGGAGAACGTGCTGGCCTGGCGCATCGTGCGGCTGCACGAGGCCGCGCCCGCGCAGCAGCAGCGTTTCGGCTCGCGCAGCCAGGCGCTGCGCCGGCTGATGCTGAAGTCCACCATCGCAGGCGCCACGATGACCCCGCTCACCCAGGTGATGGCCGCCATCGCACTGTCGGCCGTGATCACGATCGCCCTGTGGCAAAGCAACCAGGGCGGCGCCACGGTGGGCAGCTTCGTGGCCTTCATCACGGCGATGCTGATGCTGGTGGCACCGATCAAGCACCTGTCCGACGTGATGGCTCCCATCACGCGCGGGCTGGCCGCGATCGAGCGCGGGCTGGGGCTCATCGAGCACACGCCGGTCGAGCAGGGTGGCGCGCATGAGGTGGCGCGCGCGCGTGGCGAGATCGAGCTCGTGGGCGTTTCGCTGCGCTATGCGCAGGCCGGCCAGGGCCAGCCCGCCCACGCCAGTGAGCCGGAGCCGACCAGCCAGGCGCCCCACCCGGCGATCCATCCGGCGGCAGGCACGGCAGCAGACACAGGCGAGACGTTGCCACCGTTGGCGCTGCAGGACGTCTCGCTGCACGTGCACGCGGGCGAGACGGTGGCGCTCGTGGGCCCATCGGGCGCCGGCAAGACCTCGCTCGTGAGCCTGCTTCCGCGCTTCCTGGATCCCACCGCCGGCGAGTTGCGCATGGACGGCGTGCCGCTGCGCGAGTGGGAGCTGGGCGCGCTGCGCCGCCAGTTCGCCTTCGTGAGCCAGGACGTGGTGCTCTTCAATGACACGGTGGCAGCCAACGTGACGCTCGGCGCACCGCTGGACGCACAGCGGCTGCGCGCTGCGCTCGAGGGCGCCTACCTGTGGGGATTCGTCGAGGGCCTGCCGCAGGGCGCGAACACCCTCGTGGGCCACAACGGCAGCCAGCTATCCGGCGGCCAGCGCCAGCGCCTGGCCATCGCGCGCGCGCTCTACAAGGATGCCCCCCTGCTGATCCTCGACGAGGCCACCTCGGCCCTGGACAGTGAGAGCGAGCGCCATGTGCAGGCTGCACTCGAGGTGCTGATGAAGGGCCGCACGACGCTCGTGATCGCGCACCGGCTGTCCACCATCGAGCATGCCGACCGCGTGGTGGTGCTCGAGGCAGGCCGCGTGGCCGAGCAGGGCACGCATGCGCAACTGCTGGCCGTGGGGGGTCTCTATGCGAGGCTGCACGCGATCCAGTTCAGGAGCTGACAATCCAGCCCGCAGGCCCAGGCCACTGACGAAGCCCCAGCGCCGCCGAAGCCGAGCCGCCGAGACCCCGGAGACCCTCAGATGACGACCCCCGCCCACCCGATCTCGCGCTACCCGGTGCCTGCGCTCGAGGCCCTGCCCGAGGACATCCGCACCCGCATCCTCGAGGTGCAGGCCAAGGCCGGCTTCGTGCCCAACGTGTTCCTGGCCCTGGCGCACCGGCCGGCCGAGTGGCGCGCCTTCGTGGCTTACCACGATGCGCTGATGCTCAAGGAAGGCGGTGGCCTGACCAAGGGTGACCGCGAGATGATCGTGGTGGCGACTTCCGCCGCCAACGAGTGCCTGTACTGCGTGGTGGCGCACGGGGCCATCCTGCGCATCTACGAGAAGAAGCCGCTCGTGGCCGACCAGGTGGCCACCAACTACCGCAAGGCCGACATCACGCCGCGCCAGCGCGCCATGCTCGACTTCGCGCTCAAGGTGTGCCAGCGCTCCCACGAGATCGAGGAGGCGGACTTTGCGGCCCTGCGGGCGCACGGCTTCAGCGACGAGGACGCGTGGGACATCGCCGCCATCACCGGTTTCTTCGGCCTGTCCAACCGCCTGGCCAACACGGTGGGCATGCGGCCCAACGATGAGTTCTACCTGATGGGCCGGGTGCCGCGGCGCTGAGTGCGCCGCGCACGGTAGCCATCGGCCCGCCTACGGAGCGTCTCGTGGATCGTCGCAGCGTCATCGGCGTCGGGCTCGGCAGTGCCGCGGCCCTGGGCACGGGCCCGAGCGCCAGCCAGGTGCGCCCCACCGGCCAGAAGGTGCTGCGCATCGTCTCGCCCAGCGAGACCGGCTTCGACCCCGCACGCGCGGGCGACGTGGCCTCGCTGCTCGTGATCGCGCACGTCTTCGAGCCGCTCTACGGCTACGACCCGCTGGCGCGGCCCGTGAAGATGATCCCGCGCGCGGCAGCCGCGCTGCCTGAAGTTTCGGCGGACTTCCGGGAGTGGACCATCCGGCTGCGCCCGAACCAGTTCTTCAGCGACCACCCGGCCTTTGGCGGCAAACCGCGCGAGCTCATCGCGGCCGACTTCGTCTACAGCCTCAAGCGCTTCGCCGACCCGGCCATGAAGAGCCCGGGCTGGAGCACGCTCGACCAGGGCGGGATCATCGGCCTGGCGGCGCTGCGGCGCGAAGCCGTGGACAAGCGCCGGCCCTTCGACTACGACCAGCCGATCGAGGGCCTGCAGGCGATCGACCGCTACACGCTGCGCATCCGGCTGCAGGCCGGGCGCCCGCGCTTTGCCGAGCAGCTGGCTGGCAATGCCTCGGGTGCCGTGGCGCGCGAGGTGATCGAGGCGGTAGGAGAGGCCTCGATGGAGCACCCGGTGGGCACCGGGCCGTTTCGCCTGGCGCAGTGGCGCCGCTCCTCGCGCATCGTGCTCGAGCGCAACCCGCGCTACCGCGAGGTCACCTACGACGCGCACCCTGCCCCCGGCGATGCAGCCGGCCAGGCCATCCTGCGCGAGCTCAAGGGGCGGCGGCTGCCGATGGTGGACCGGGTGGAGATCGCCATCATCGACGAGAGCCAGCCGATGTGGCTGGCCTTCCTGCAAGGCGAGATCGACTACACGATCCTGCCCGACGAGTTCATCCCGATGGGTGTGCCCGGCGGGCGCCTGGCGCCCTACCTCGCGCGCCGGGGCGTGCAGGCCAACTTCCTGACGATGCCCTCGACCTTCTACACGATGTTCAACATGGAGCATCCGGTGGTGGGGGGCTACGAGCCGCACAAGGTGGCGCTGCGCCGCGCGATTGCGCTCGGCATCGACGTGGGCCGCGAGATCCAGCTCGTGCGCAACGGCTCGGCCGTGCATGCGCAATCGACGGTTTCCGTGCACCTGAGCGGCTACGACCCGAGCTTCCGCTGCGAGATGGGCGACTACGATCCGGCCCGGGCGCGCGCGCTGCTGGACCTGCACGGCTACCGCGACCGCGACGGCGATGGTTTCCGGGAGCAGCCCGACGGCGCGCCGCTGCTGCTGGAGATGGCCACGCAGCCCAACCTCACGGCGCGGCAGCTCGACGAGCTCATGCGCCGCGACATGCACGCCATCGGGTTGCGCATCGATTTCCAGCCCGCGACCTGGCCGGCACAGTACAAGGCCGCGCGCGCGGGCAAGCTGATGCTGTGGTCCGTCAGCGGCCGCGCGGGCTCGCCCGACGGGCTGCACGGCCTGTACCGCTACGACGGCCCGGCCTCGGGCGGCCTGAACCTCTCGCGCTTCGACCGCCCGGAGATGAACCGCGCCATCGAGAAGCTGTTGTCGATGCCCGACGGGCCAGAGCGCAATGCCGTCTTCCACGAGGCCAAGCTGATCGCCACCGCCTGGATGCCCTACAAGATGCGCATCCACCCGGTTCAGATCACGCTCGTGCACCCCTGGGTCAAGGGCTTCAGGCCACCGCTGTTTCGACTGAACTGGTTCGAGTACGTGGACGTGGATCCGGCGCGGCGGGCCTAGGCTTGGCCTTGAGCTCCTGCGCGGCGCGCCAGAACCCCAGGCCCGAGCCGTCGACGAAGTGCACATGGCGGTCGGCCATGAAGTCGCCCACCATGCAGGTGATCGTGACCTCCGAGCTGCGCGCGGTGCCGAAGCGCAGCCGGCCCGCGGCCTCCTCGGCCCGCAGCAGCGTCTCGATGCGTCCGGCTTCGTCCTCGCTCACGTCGAGCACGAGCCGCACGCCGCCGGCAAGCTTGCGAAAGTCCGAGCGTGCGGCGATCGAGCGCCGGTAGGCGCGCGCATCCACGGGGCCCAGGCGTCCGCCCAGGGCGTGCGCGGCACGGATCCACAGGGCGCCGCAGACAGCCAGCGCCACACGGGCTGTGCGGGTCAGCACCTGAGGGCTGGCCGCACCGGCCTCCAGCCTGAGCGCGCGCCGGCCGGGCACCGCGCCGGGCAGCAGCCGCATGCCATCACCCAGGGGTGAAGCGAGCGCACCGGGGACGATGGCCTCGAGCCTGGCCAGCAGCCGGGCCAATGTGGTCACGCCCTGCTCGCCGCTGGCCACGGGGTCGGCAATCACGCACAGGATCGTGCCGCGCGCCGCGGGCACCGGGTTCCAGCGGCACGACAGGCCCTCCAGCCCCGGCAAGGGGCCGGCAGCCGGGTGCACCTGCCAGCGTGCACCGGCCTTCACCCAGGCATCGGCCTGCTCCACGCCATCGCCCAGGAAGAGCCCGGAGACGTTGCCGCCCCCGAAGTCGTGCAGAGCGGCCAGCACCTGCCAGCCGCTGGCACGCAGTGCCGAGACCGGCACGAGCCCGGCACGCAGCTTCACGCCGAAGGCGTCATCGGCCCAGTGCACGAGCGCGCCCAGCACCTGACGCACCGCATCGTCCTGGCCCGGAGGCACGGCAGCCAGCGCGCCGTCACCGGTGAACTGGCAGGCCGGGGGATCATGTGGTCTCAGGGAAGTGGCCCCTGCGGCCCGCTCGTCCGGGGATGAGACCCCCGACAGCACCGCCGTGAGCGCGGCCACCGCCGCACCGGCGACGAAGTTCACCTCGCGATCCTGGCCCTGGCGTGCCAGCTCCGTGCTGCCCACCACATCCACGATCGCGATCGACCAGGCCGGCCCGAGGCGCGCGTACATCAGCGGGTCGAGCGCGTCGCGCCGGAAATCGAAGACGCTCGGCAAGGTTGCCGCACGGCGCCCTGCCGGCAGCTCCAGCTGCAGGGTGTCCGGGAACTCGAGCACGCTTTCCATGGCGATCGGGGCCGGTGCAAGAACTGTGGTGAGGCCTCGATATCGGCCCCTGCGCGGCAGGGTTGAGAGACCTGGCGGCTGCGCGAGCAGCTGCTCGCGCGCACCGCTGGGGCTCAGATGAGCACGATGTCGTAGTGCTCCGGGCTGCCGGTGGGCTCGGCCGTGAGCGAGATGGGCTTGCCGATGAACTCGCTCAGACCCGCCAGATGCACGCTCTCCTCGTCGAGCAGCATCTCCACCACCGTGGCGCTGGCCACGACGCGGAACTCCTTGGGGTTGAACTGGCGCGCCTCGCGCAGGATCTCGCGCAGGATCTCGTAGCACACGGTGCGGGTGGTCTTGACCTGCCCGCGGCCCTCGCAGGTGGGGCAGGGCTCGCAGAGCATGTGGGCCAGGCTCTCGCGCGTGCGCTTGCGCGTCATCTCCACGAGGCCCAGCTGCGTGAAGCCGGAGACGGTGGTGCGCACGCGGTCGCGCGCGAGCTGCTTGCGCAGCTCGGCCAGCACCGCCTGGCGGTGCTCCTCTCGCGTCATGTCGATGAAGTCGGCAATGATGATGCCGCCGAGGTTGCGCAGGCGCAGCTGGCGCGCGATCGCACCAGCGGCCTCGAGGTTGGTCTTGAAGATCGTGTCGTCGAAGTTGCGCGCGCCGACGAAGCCGCCGGTGTTCACGTCGAACGTGGTGAGCGCCTCGGTCTGGTCGATGACGAGGTAGCCCCCGCTCTTGAGCTCCACGCGCCTGCCCAGCGACCTCACGACATCCTCCTCGATGCCGAAGAGGTCGAAGATCGGGCGCTCGCCGCGGTAGTGCTCGAGCTTGCCCACGGCCGCGGGCATGTAGATGCGACCGAAGGCCTGCAAGGCATCGAACTGCATCTTCGAGTCGATGCGGATCGTCTGCGTGGACTCGCCCACCAGGTCCCGCAGGACGCGCTCGGCCAGGCTCAGATCCTGGTGGAGCAGCGTGCCTGCCGGGCGGCTCGTGGCACGCTCGCGCACGAGGGCCCAGGCCTTGCGCAGGTAGGCAATGTCCTCGGCCAGCTCGCCATCGGTGGCCTCCTCGGCATTGGTGCGCAGGATGAAGCCGCCAATCTCGCCTGGAGGCCCGCCTGCCCCCGCCTGCGCCGCCTGCGTGGCCAGGGCTGTCAGCCGGCCGCGCAACTGCTCGCGCAGCTCCGGTGAGCCGATCTTCTGCGACACGCCGATGTGCGTGTCCTGCGGCAGGTACACCAGCATCCGCCCGGCGATGCTGACCTGGGTGGACAGCCGCGCGCCCTTGGTGCCGATCGGATCCTTCACCACCTGCACCATCAGCGCCTGGCCTTCGAACACCTGGCGCTCGATGGGCACGAGCGGAGCGTCCTCCGCGCGCCGGCCGCCCGCCACCGGTGGATGCAGGTCAGCCACGTGCAGGAACGCTGCTCGCTCCAGGCCGATGTCGATGAAGGCGCTTTGCATGCCCGGCAGTACGCGCGAGACCCGTCCCAGGTAGATGTTGCCGACCAGCCCGCGCTCGAGGGTGCGCTCGAGGTGCAGCTCCTGCACAGCGCCGTTCTCGACCACGGCCACGCGCGTCTCCTGCGGGGCCCAGTTGATGAGGATGTCTTGGGTGGCCATGGGCCGAGTCTAGAGCGCGAGCCGTACGCCTGCACGGCGCAGCAGCTGCGCCGTCTCGTGCAGCGGCAACCCCATGATGGCGCTGTGGCTGCCCTCTATGTGGGCGATCCATCCGGCGATCGGACCCTGGATCCCGTATGACCCGGCCTTGCCATAGGGCTCGCCCGAGTCCACGTAGGCGTCGATCACCGGGCCGGGAAGCTCGGCCATGCGTACGCGCGAGACACTCAGCGCGTGCAGGGTGCGCCGCCCCGTCCACACGGCCACGGCAGTCAGCACGCGGTGCGTGCGGCCCGAAAGGGCGCCGAGCATGGCCGCCGCCTCGCCGGCATCGGCTGGCTTGCCGAGGATGCGCCGACCCAGGGCCACCGTGGTGTCGGCGCACAGGATGGGGGCGTCGGGCACGCCGAGCGCAGATTGCCGGGCTTGCAGGCGCCGCCGCGCAGCCTGGAGCTTGAGCCGGGTCACGCGCTGGACGTAGGCAGCCGGCGTCTCGCCGGGCTCATGCGCCTCGAGCGCCTCCGCGTCCTCATCGGGCTCGGGCAGCAGGAGCTGGTGTGACACGCCGATCTGGCCCAGCAGTTCACGCCGGCGCGGGCTTTGCGAGGCCAGCCAGATGAAGGCGTGCGGTGGGTTCGCGGCGGCCGGGCGGGCCATCGTCCTCACTCCCGGTGGTAGGGATGCCCCGCGTGGACCGTCCACGCGCGGTAGAGGGCCTCGGCGAGCATGACGCGGGCGAGAGCGTGGGGCAGCGTCAGGTCCGACAGCCGCAGTGTCTCGTCGGCCCGGGCCTTCACCGCATCGGCCAGGCCGTCGGGGCCGCCGATGAGCAACACCACATCGCGCCCGTCTCCGAGCCAGAAGGTCAGGCGCTCGGCGAGCTGCTGCGTACCCAGGCGGGTGCCGCGCTCATCGAGAACCACCCGTCGGGCACCCTTGGGCACGGCCGCCTCGAGCCGCTCGGCCTCGGCCTGCAGGCACTGCGCGGCACTGCGCCCGGCGCGCGGCTCGGCCTTGAGCGCCTTGAGCTCGACCCGGCACTCGGCAGGCATGCGCCTGGTGTATTCCTCCCATGCGGCGTCGGCCCACGCGGGCTGGCGCTGACCGATCGCGGCCACCACAAGCCGCATGGGCGTCAGCGCGGGGGCCCGGACCGGCGGGCAGCGGCGGGCTTCTTCGCCGGCGCGGTCTTCCTCGCCGGCGCAGCCTTCCCGGCGGGGGCGGCCCTCCCGACGGAGGCCTTCCTGGCGGGAGTGGCCGGGCCTGCGGGAGCCGCCCGCTTCGGCGGGGCCGCGCGCTTGGCGGGCGCTGCCTTCTTCGCCGGAGCGGGCTTCTGCGCCGGGGCCGCCTTCGTTGCGGGCGCAGCCTTCGTGGCTGCGGCTCCCTGCGTCTTCAACGTCACCTTCTTGCCGCCCCAGATCTCCTCGAGCCGGTAGTACTCGCGAATGGAGGGCTGCATGATGTGGGCCACCGCGGCGCCGCAGTCGACGATGATCCACTCGCCGTTTTCCTCGCCCTCGGTGCTGAGCACCGGCATGCCGCGGGCCTTGACGGTCTCGCGCACGCTGGCGGCCAGGGCCTTGGTCTGCCGGTTGCTGGTGCCCGAAGCGATGATCACGCGCTCGAAGAGCGCTGACAATGCCTCGGTGTGGAGGACGAGGATATGCTGGGCCTTGACGTCTTCCAGGCCATCGACGATGGCTCGTTGCAGCTTGCGGATGTCCATTCAGTGCGCGGCGGCGTCCTTTGCGGCGTAAAGGTGATGGCGAGCAATATAGCGTGCGACCTCGTGCCCGGCGAGAGCGGCCGTGTCCTGGCCGCGCGCGACCGCCTCGCGCACGGCCGTTGACGAGATGCGGATGGCGGGCAGCGGCAAGGCCTGTACGCGGTGCGGCACGGCGGCCAGGGCCGGCGGCGGCTCGGGCGCCAGGCCCTCGCGCCCGGCCACGGCGAGCGTGACCGCCTCGAGCAGCGAGGGCCACTCGCGCCAGGTGTCGAAGCGGGCGTACTGGTCCTGCCCGATGACGAGGTAGAGCTCGACCCGGGGCACCTCGCGCGCGATCTCGCGCACGGTGTCGAGGGTGTAGCTCGGGCCCGGGCGGTCGAGCTCGCGCGCGTCGACGACGAAGCCCGGCTCCGCCCCGATCAGCGCGCGCACCATGGCCACGCGGTGGGCACCCTCGGCGAGCCGCCGACCGGACTTCTGCCACGGCTGCCCGGCCGGGATCCAGCGCAGTTCGTCGAGCATGAGCGTGTCGCGTGCCACGCACGCCAGCGCCAGGTGCGCACGGTGCGGCGGATCGAAGGTGCCGCCGAACAGGCCGATGCGAGGCGCTCGGCTCAAGCCCAGTCCCGCGGACGCAGGAAGTCGGTGTACAGGCGCGCCTCGGGCGTGCCCGGCTCGGGGTGCCAGTCGTAGCGCCACTTCACGATGGGCGGCATGCTCATCAGGATGCTCTCGGTGCGCCCGCCGCTTTGCAGGCCAAAGAGCGTGCCGCGGTCGAAGACGAGGTTGAACTCCACGTAGCGCCCGCGCCGGTAG
>CAILKA010000142.1 GCA_903834645.1 uncultured beta proteobacterium | reverse complement strand
GCCCCCGCCCGCACCGGGGCCCGACCCTCGGCACGCGCTGCCGCCGGGCGCGCTGGGAACTGGCGGGCGGGTGCGTATCTTCGCGCGCGACATCGCCCTCGGCGAGGGCCTGACGATCGATGCGAGCGGTGCAGGCGGCGGCGGCACCGTGCTCGTGGGCGGCGAGAAGCAGGGAGCCTTCGGCGGGGCGCCGAATGCGCAGTCGGTGTTCATGCACGAGACGGCGCGGATTACGGCCGATGCGACGGATGCCGGCAATGGCGGGTACGTGATCCTGTGGGCCGACGATGCGGCGCGAGTCTACGGGCGGATCAGTGCGCGCGGCGGGCCCCATGGCGGGGACGGAGGCTTCATCGAGACCTCCGGGCTGCGGGTGCTGGACGTGACGCGAGCGGCGGATGCCTCGGCGCCCAAGGGGAAGGCGGGAACGTGGCTGCTGGATCCGAACGACATCGAGATCGTGGCTTCGTCACCGGAACAGAACATCAGCTCCCCTTCGAGCGGGGTCTTCGACACCACCGGCGACAGTGCCCGAATCCTCGCCTCGACCATCGTGACCGCACTGCAAGGGAGCAACGTCGTCGTCAGGACCGGAACGGCCGGCACCAATGCGCAGCAGGGCAACATCACCGTGTCGGCCCCCATCGTGGTCAGTGCGCTTCCCGGCCCACGAACGCTGACCCTTTCCGCCCACAACAACATTGCCGTCAACGCCAACATCACGAGCGCCAGCCCCCTGAATGTGGAGCTCGTGGCCAACAGCGACAACAGCCAGGGTCCGGGCAGTGGTTCGGTCGTGTTCGGCAGCGCCACGATCAGCCTGGCCGGCGGTGCGCTCACCTCCGTCACGGGCGCCTCTGTGGCGCCGAACGCAACCTTCACTTTCAGCAGTGTTGCAGGCAACAACTCTTTCCTGCCGAGCCTGACGGTCGGCCAGGGCTCGACGCTGAACGTGACTGCCGCATCGGGACTGAGCTTGGGCGCGCTTGAAGTCCGGTCGGGTGGCGTGGTGACCGGTGGTGGGACCGTCAATGGATCGGGTTCCACCTCGGTGCTGCGTAATGCGGGACTGTTCTCCAACGTCACCGTGGGCACGGGCTCCGGCTCGGATGGCCGGCTGGAGCTCGACGCCGGGGGCACGCTGCGCGACGTGGTGCTCGACACCCAGGGTCAGCTCACAGGCACGGCCAGCATCGAAGGCGGACTGGGGCTGAAGGGTGGCAGCGTGCTGGACCTTAACGGGAAGACGCTCCTGTTTTCGTCGAATGCAGCGCAGCTGTACCGCGCAGGGCCGACAGGCGTGGGCACGGTGCTCTTCGGCGGTGCCAGCGGTGCGGCAAGCGACCTGATTCTGTCCAGCGCGGCGCAGGGCGCGACGCTCACGATCGGCCGGGACATCCGCATCACGAACGCGGGCGGCCAGAACGGGTATGTCTACGCTCTGAATCCGACCGGCACCGTGGTCAACCTGGGAACCGTGAGCGCGGAGCAGGACGGCAAGTGGATGTCCTTCGGTTCATCCGGAGTTGCCAACAACGACGCAGTGGGCAACAGCACCCCGACGGGCGTGCTGCGTGTGACGGCTGGCGTGCTCAACGTGGGCAATGGCGGCACCCCCTGGACAAACGTCAGCCCCAACGATGCGAGTCTCGACGTTCAGGGCGGCGAGATGATCCTGTTGGGCTCATTTACCTACAACGACATCGACAAGCTGCGCACGACGGGCAGCGGCAAGGTGCGGGTTCAAGGCACCCTGGATCTGCAGCAGCAGACGCTGGACATCGGCAACAGCGCGCGATTTGGTGCGGCGGGGCTGTGGGAGCTGGCCGGAACGGTTCGCAATGGCAGGCTGAGCGTCACCGGCCCGAAGACCCTGTTGAGCTACGGCACCCTGGAGGGCATCGAGCTGCAGAGCAACCTGAGCCTGGGAGGGGCGACGCAGATCAATGGCAGCCTGACGCTGGCTACTGGTGTGACGTTGAACCTGGGCGACAGCTCCTTTTCGCTCAGCGCAGGATCCTCGATCGTGGTCTCCGGGCTCGGCGCCACCGCCACCGTGCGCGCAGCCGGCTCGAGCATCGGACTCACAGGCCCGGGTACGGTTACTCTCGGTCAGGGCATCACCCTGGCCGGCCACGGCAGCATGGTGGCCACCGGGGTCGTGGCGCTTGTGAACGCCGGGACGCTGCAGGCCGACACCACTGGGCAGACCTTGCAGCTCCGTGCCGCGACGGTGGAGACCACCGCCTCCGGCCACCTCGCCGCCAGCGGCGGCACGCTCGACATCCAGGCTGGCGGAGTGGTTCATGCAGGCTCCGCGCTGAGCTCGGCCGGGCTGCTCAGGTTGAGCGCCACGAGCGCGCTGGAGCACCAGGGATCGACTCGGATCGACGGCACGGGCACCGCCTCTCTCGCCGGGGCGCCGTTGAACAACACCGGCACTTTGTTCCTGGACGCCGGTGTCCTCGATCTGGGGGGCACCTTGGACAAGGCGGTGCTCGAGAACCGCCTGTTGCGACAGCCGGGCAGCACGCTGAACTTGAGCGGCTACTTCAACAACGCCAGCTCGACGCTGGACATCGGCAGCGCCGGGCTTTTCGGCGTGGGGGGGCTGGGGACGTTGTCGGGCACCGTCGCGGGGGGCACGCTGCGCAGCAGCGACACCAGCCCGCTGCTCAGGAGCGCAAGCGGAACGCTGTCGAACGTGACCGTCGGGGGGCGTCTGCAGCTTGCCGGCAACGGCGAGTTGCATGCGCCACAGGGGCTCATCCTGGGGGCGGGCAGCACGCTGGAGATCGGCAGCGCACAGACCGTCTACATGGGCGCCGACTCGGGATTGACGGCGGCAGACCTCGTGCAAGGCGGTACGGTCGATCTTGCGGGAGCTGTCTTGTCGATGGCCTCCGGCACGCTCAGCATCGGGCAGGGGCTCACGGTGCGCGGCTCGGGCACGGTCGTGGCGCCGCTGCTGAGCAACAGAGGCACCCTCCAGCCCGGCGGTGCCGGTGCTGTGGGCACGCTCAGCGTGGATGGGACCGTCAGCCTGGAACCGGCAGGGGTGGTGGACTTCGAGGTGGCTGGCACGGCCAATGGCGAGGTCGACCGGCTCGCCGTCTCCGGTCCAATGACGCTGGGTGGGGCCGTGCGTGCTCGGCCCATCGCCGGGTTCGTGCCGGCAGACGGCGACACCTTCACGCTGGTCAGCGCTGCGGGAGGCGTCAGCTCCAACTTCGCGATGACCTCGGGCCTCGCCCCAGGCTTCACGGGGGCCGCGCAGGATCAGCATTACCGCGTCACCGTCAGCGGCAACAGCAACTGCTACTACGTGTGCTGGACGGGCGGCTCCTCGGGCAGCTGGAACAACGCGGCAAACTGGAGCACGGGTATCTTGCCCGGCACCCAGGACGTGGCCCAGATCCTCACGCCGGGCGCCAGCGTCAGCCTGGGAGCAACCCAGACCGCGACCGTGCGCAACCTTCACACCTCCGCGGGCAGCACGGTCTCCGTGGCGGGCTCCGGCAGCACGCTCTCCATCACCAACGACACGCGATCGTCTCAGCTGCTCGGGAACCTCGTCATCGCAGACGGTGCCACGCTGCGCGCAGGGGGCACGATCACGGTCAGCGGCACCTTTCGCACGGAGACGGTCCAGGGCGGCGGGGTCAACCTGCGCGGGATAGGACAGGCGGGCACTCTCGTCGTGGGCCCCTCAGCCGCGCTTGCCCTCACGGCGCCAACGACGGCGATCGGCGAGGGCTTCACGCTGATCAACAGGAGCACCACTGGGGGGTCGGCCATCGATGGTGCCACCGTCTACTTCGACCTTGGCCCGGCCTCGATCGTCAACACGGGCACGCTGCACTGGCGCAATGGCGGGGTCATCGAACAGGGGGGCAACGGCTCGATCACCAATTCCGGCCTCGTTACCGTGGCACCGACCGGGCAGCAGTCGGCCTTCATGGCCACCACGCTGCGCAACGACAGCACCGGGACGGTGGCCCTGCTGTCGGGCACTTTCGCGGTGCCATCGGGGCAATCCGGCACGCTGGATAACCGCGGCTTGCTGCGCTTCGACCCCGGCTCGCAGGCCGGGGCCACGCTGGATGCCGCGCTGTTGAACCGCCCAGCGGGGACGATCGAGGTCCTGTCCGGTCAAGGGCGAACGGGTGGTGCCTTCTCCAACAACGAGGGTTTGGTCCGGCTCGCCCAGGGTGCAGTCCTGCAGCTTGCCAATCCGTTAACCAACAGCGGCGTCCTGGAGGGAGGCGGCTGGGTCGACCTCGGCGGTGGCACGCTGACCAACTCCGGTCGGATCCGGCCGGGTGGCTTGAACGCGGTCGGCACGCTTGGCGTGATCGGTAACCTGGCACTGGGTGCCGGCGGCGGGGTCGAGTTCGATGTGATCGACAACTCGCCGGGCCTGTCTGCCGACAGGCTCGAGGTGACAGGCGGGGCCATCACCCTGGGCGGCACGCTGACCGCGACCGTCACCGGACTGTCCACCCCCAGCATCCTGCCCGGCAACTCGGTCACGTTCATCACGGGCGCGCTGGCGTCGGCGGTGCGGCCGAGTGCGGAGGCCACCTCGATGCCCCCTGGCTACCCGGCAGGAACCTTCGTCTACGAGATGGGCGAAGCCGTCCGGCTGGCCTTCTCCAGCGCCGGCACAGGGGTCTTCAGCAACCGCGCAGGCAACCTGAACTGGTCGGACCCTGGCAACTGGGCTGCTGGCCAGTTGCCGGGCCCGACGGATGCGGTGCTGCTGCCTGGCCAGTCGGACGGCAACACGACCGTGCGCTTCGACGCCTCGGTGCCGGGTGCGCAGTCGATCGGTTCCCTGGAGGTGACCTCCGGCGCCACGCTTGATGTGTCGGCTGGCAGCCTCACCGTGGCAGGCGCCTCAAGCTGGGGCGGCGGAGGCCTCATTGTCGGGGGCGGCCTGCTCAACCTGACGGGCGCCTTCACCTCCACTGGCCTCGTAGACGTTCAGGGCGGGTCGCTGAATTTTGCGGGCGCAGCCACGATGGGCACGCTGAGTCTGGGCGCAGCGGGCACGCTGACAGGCACGGGCAGCCTGACCGTGTCGCAGGCCTTCAGCCGCGCGGGCGGTGCGGTGGTGGGCAGCGGGTTCACGGGCCTCAACCTCACGCAGGTCGATGGCGAACTGCGCCCGGGCGCCTGGAGCCTGGCCGGGCCAGTCTCGCTCACGACCGTAGACGGCGGAAGCACGCTCAACATCGATGGGGGGTTGAGGGCGACCGGTGCCTCGGGCGATGTCCTGATCCGCGCAGCAGGGCGGCTGGACATCAACGCTCCGTTGATCGCATCGGGATCGGTACGGGCCGAGGCGCTGTCCAAGGTGGCCGGTCAGGGCCGCATCGGCATGGGCTCGTCGGGCTCCGTGAGCGCCGGCGGCGGCGGCGAGGCTGTGGTGCTTGCGGCCGGCAATGGCTTCTACAACAACGGCAGCGCTTCGCTGGCGGCCCCGAACGGCCGCTGGCTCGTATATGTCGATGCCGATCCCGACTACCACGGCCGCGTCGGCCTGGCCTACGGCTTCAAGCACTATGGCCTGGGCTACTCGGCAAGCACGCCCTACGCCGGTCCAGGCCTGGGCAATGGCTTCATCTACTCGCCAGTGCCGGCGAAGCTGTCCGTCTCGGTGGCCGGAACTGCCAGCCGCGCGTACAACGGCAGCCAGACTGCCCCGCTGGCTGGTCTGACCGCGTCGGCAATCGGGACCATTTACTTTGGCGACTCGGTCGAACTCAAGCTGCTGTCGGGTCAGTACGCCAGCAAGGATGCAGGCACCCAGGCGGTGACGCTGGGTGTGGCCATCGATGCCGTGCGCGACGGCGCTGCGCGTGTCTACGGCTACGCGCTCGACTCCTCGACGGCTACCTTCGCAGGCGGCGAGATCACTCGCCGTACCGTGAGCCTGGAAGCTTCGAAGGTCTACGACGGCACGGCCAGCCTGGCCGGGGCGGTGACGATCGCCACGGGAGTGGGCAGCGAGACCTTGAGCTACTCCGGGGCGACGGCCAGCGACCCCCACGTGGCGACGCCCGGGAAGTTCATCAGCGTCATCACCCTGGGCAACGCGACCGATGGATCAGGTGGGCTCGCCTCCAACTATCAGCTGCCTGTACTGGGTGCGAACACTTCGGCCGTGACCATCACTCCCAAGACGCTGACGGTGACGGGCAGCAGCGCGGCGGGAAAGGCCTACGACGCGACCACTACCGCCGTGATCACGGTGGGATCGCTCAGCGATCTCGTGGGCGCCGAGACCGTCACCGCCAGCGCCGTCGGCAACTTCGACTTCAAGGATGCCGGCACACGCACCGCCACCGCGAACTACACCCTCTTCGACGGTGCCAACGGCGGGCGGGCAAGCAACTACTTTCTGGGCAGCACCACTCACGTGGCAACGATCGCCCCCAAGGCGCTGGTGGTCAGCGGGTTGTCCAGCACCGACAAGGTTTACGACGGTACGACGGCGGCATCCGTGACGGGGTCTGCCGCACTGCTCTTCCCCGTGACGCCCGGCACGCTCACCGGCAGCGAAGGCCGTCCCTACACGGGCGACGCCATCTCGCTGGGCGGGGTGCCGGTGGGCAGCTTCAACAGCAAGGAGGTGGCCAGCGCCAACTCGGTGAGCTTCACGGGTTTGAGCCTGTCCGGAGCCCAGGCGGACAACTACACGCTCCTGGCTCACGCCCCCGTTTCGCGAAGGATCACGCCCGCGCAGATCGCCGCGGTGACGGGGATTGCGGCGGGTAACAAGACCTATGACGGCACGACGGCTGCCACGCTCACGACGAGCGGGGCGGGCTTCACTGGGATGGTTGCCGGAGACCAACTCTCGGTAGCTACAGCGGTGGGCTCGTTTGCCGACAAGAACGCTGGCGTGGGCAAGACAGTCAACGTCACCGGCATCACGCTGGGCGGCCAGGATGCGGCGAACTACACGCTTCAGACCTCGACGGCCAGTGCACAGGCCAACATCACCCCGGCGCAGAGTGCTGCGGTGACGGGCATCACGGCGGGGAACCAGACCTATGACGGCACGACGGATGCGGCGCTGACGACGAGCAGTGCAGGCTTCACGGGGATGGTTACCGGAGACCAACTCTCGGTAGCCACAGCGGTGGGCGCGTTTGGCGACAAGAACGCCGGTGCGGGCAAGACTGTCGCCATTTCCGGCATCACGCTGGGCGGCCAGGATGCGGCGAACTACACGCTTCAGACCTCGACGGCCAGCGCGCAGGCCAACATCACCCCGGCGCAGATCGCCGCGGTGACGGGCATCACGGCTGCGAACAAGACCTATGACGGCACGACGGCTGCGACGCTGACGACGAGCAGTGCAGGCTTCACCGGGATGGTTACTGGAGACCAACTCTCGGTGGCTTCCGCAACCGGAGCGTTTGCGGACAAGAACGCCGGCGCGAGCAAGACGGTCGCCATCACCGGCATCACGCTGGGCGGCCAGGATGCGGCGAACTACACGCTCCAGACCTCGACGGCCAGCGCGCAGGCCAACATCAGCCCGGCGCAGATTGCTGCGGTGACGGGGATTGCGGCGGGGAACAAGACCTATGACGGCACGACGGCTGCGACGCTGAGCACGAGCAGTGCGGGCTTCACCGGGATGGTCGCGGGCGACCAACTCTCGGTGGCCTCTGCAACCGGAGCGTTTGCCGACAAGAACGCCGGTGCGGGCAAGACGGTCGCCATCACCGGCATCACGCTGGGCGGCCAGGATGCGGCGAACTACACGCTCCAGACCTCGACGGCCAGCGCGCAGGCCAACATCAGCCCGGCGCAGATCGCTGCGGTG
>CAILKA010000141.1 GCA_903834645.1 uncultured beta proteobacterium | reverse complement strand
CGCCGCAGATGTAGGCACCGAATCCGTGGTGCGCATGCAGCTCGAAGGAGAAGCCCGAGCCCAGGATACGCGGGCCCAGCAGCCCCGCCTCGCGCGCTTCGCGCAGCGCCGCCTCGAAGCGCTCGTAGACCTCGAAGATCTCGCCGTGGATGTAGTTGTAGCCGGTGCCGATGCCCATCGCGTAGGCGGCAATGGCCATGCCCTCGATGACGATGTGCGGGTTGTAGGCCAGGATGTCGCGGTCCTTGCAGGTGCCCGGCTCGCCCTCGTCGGAGTTGCACACCAGGTACTTCGCACCCGGGAACTGCCGCGGCATGAAGCTCCACTTGAGCCCGGTCGGAAAGCCCGCGCCGCCACGCCCGCGCAGCGCCGAGAGCTTGACCTCGGCGATCACCTGCTCGGGCGTCATGCCGGGGCCGCCGTCGGTACCCAGAACCTTGCGCAGAGCCGCATAACCGCCGCGCGCGACATAGTCCGCCAGGCGCCAGTTCGTGCCGTCCAGCCCGGCATAGATCTGCGCGCCGAGGTGTCGGCCGTGGAAGCAGGTCTCGTGGCCGCGGGCCTGGAATTTGGAGAGGTCGAGCATGGGGATCAGCCTGGCGACTTCTGCAGCAGCTCGACCAGCTCGTCGAGGCGCTCGGGGCTCATGAAACTCAGCATCTGCCGGTCGTTGACGAGCATCACCGGCGCATCGGCGCAAGCGCCCAGGCATTCGCTGGGCTGCACCGTGAAGGTGCCGTCGGCCGTGCTGCCGTAGGACTCCACGCCAAGGCGGCTGCACAGGTGCGCAAGGGCCTTGTCGCCGCCGCGCAGCTGGCACGGCAGGTTGGTGCAGACGTTGAGCTTGTAGCGCCCCACCGGCTGCTGGTTGTACATGTTGTAGAAGGTCGTGACCTCGTGCACGGCGATCGGCGGCATGCCCAGGTACTGCGCCACCGCCTCCTCGGCCTGCGGCGAGACCCAGCCCTGCTCCTGCTGCACGATGGCCAGGCAGGCCATCACGGCCGACTGGCGCTGCTCGGCCGGGTACTTCGCCACCTCGCGCGCGAAGCGCTCGAGCGTGGCAGCGGGCAGCCCCGCGGCGGCCTGGGGAGTGACGTCGTTCATCATCGGTCGACCTCGCCGAAGACGATGTCCATCGTGCCGATGATCGCCACCGCATCGGCAATCATGTGGCCGCGCGACATCTCGTCGAGTGCGGCGAGGTGGGCAAATCCGGGGGCACGGATCTTCAGGCGGTAGGGCTTGTTGGCGCCATCGCTCACCAGGTAGATGCCGAACTCGCCCTTGGGGTGCTCCACTGCCGCGTAGGCCTCGCCCTCGGGCACGTGAAAGCCCTCGGTGAAGAGCTTGAAGTGGTGGATCAGCTCCTCCATGCTCGACTTCATCTCGACGCGTGAAGGCGGAGCGACCTTGTGGTTGTCAGTGATCACCGGGCCGGGGTGTCGGCGCAGCCAATCCACGCACTGCAGCACGATGCGGTTGGCCTGCCGCATCTCCTCGATGCGCACGAGGTAGCGGTCGTAGGTGTCGCCGTTGACGCCCACCGCAACGTCGAAGTCCATCCGGGCGTAGACGTCGTAGGGCTGGGTCTTGCGCAGGTCCCAGGCGATGCCCGACCCGCGCAGCATCGCGCCAGTGAAGCCCAGGCTCAGCGCCCGCTCGGGCGACACCACACCGATGCCCACGGTGCGCTGCTTCCAGATGCGGTTGTCGGTGAGCAGGGTCTCGTAGTCGTCGACGTTCTTCGGAAAGCGTCGGCAGAAGTCCTCGATGAAGTCCAGCAGCGAGCCCTGGCGGTTGGCGTTCAGGGCCTGGATCGCGCGTTCGTTGCGGATCCGGCTGGCGCGGTACTGCGGCATCGCCTCGGGCAGGTCGCGGTAGACGCCACCGGGGCGGAAGTAGGCCGCATGCATGCGTGCGCCCGACACCGCTTCGTACATGTCGAAGATGTCCTCGCGCTCGCGGAAGCAGTAGATGAAGATGTTCATCGCACCGCAGTCGAGCCCGTGGCAGCCCAGCCACAGCAGGTGGTTCAGGATGCGGGTGAGCTCGCTGAACATCACGCGGATGTACTGGGCCCGCTCGGGCACCTCCACGCCCAGCAGCTTCTCGATGGCCAGGCAGTAGGCGTGCTCGTTGGCCATCATGGACACGTAGTCGAGACGGTCCATGTAGGGCAAGGACTGGATGAAGGTCTTGCTCTCGGCCAGCTTCTCGGTGCCGCGGTGCAGCAGGCCGATGTGCGGGTCGGCGCGCTGGATCACCTCGCCGTCGAGCTCGAGCACCAGGCGCAGCACCCCGTGTGCCGCCGGGTGCTGGGGACCAAAGTTCAGCGTGTAGTTCTTGATCTCGGCCATGGGGGGCTCAGTGCAGGCCGCCGTAACGGTCCTCGCGGACCACGCGCGGCGTGATCTCGCGCGGCTCGATGGTCACGGGCTGGTAGATGACGCGCCTGCGCTCGGGGTCGTAGCGCATCTCGACATGGCCCGACACGGGGAAGTCCTTGCGCATCGGGTGCCCGATGAAGCCGTAATCGGTGAGCAGGCGCCGCAGGTCCTCGTGACCCTCGAACACGATGCCGTAGAGGTCGAAAGCCTCGCGCTCGTACCAGTTGGCCGAGCCCCAGACGGAAGTGACCGAGGCCACCGCAGGCAGATCGTCATCTGGCGCGTACACCTTCAGGCGCAGGCGCCAGTTGTGCGTGACGCTCAGCAGGTGCGAGACAACGGCAAAGCGAGGCCCCTCCCAGGGCGCATTGCGCCAGTCGCGGTAATCGACGCCGCACAGGTCGATGAGCTGCTCGAAGCGCAGCGTCGGGTCGTCGCGCAGCCGCAGCACCGCGGACTCGTAGTCGGCAGCACCCACGGTGAGGGTGACTTCACCGCGCTCACGTCGCAGCGTGCGCACGGCTGGCCCGAGCGCGGCCTCCAGCGCCGCCTGCAGGGTGTCGAGCTTGTCGGTCATCGGGTTCTCGTGCGAGGGCTCGGG
>CAILKA010000140.1 GCA_903834645.1 uncultured beta proteobacterium | reverse complement strand
TGGGCGGCATGCAGGACGTGGACGCGCTGGTGGCGTACCTGCAGGCCACGACCCCCGCTCCCGAGCGCACGCCGCGCGTCACGTTCGTGGAATAGACCGCCCGTCTACAGGCCGATCCCGTACCAGCCCAGCCCCGCACCCACGATGGGCACACCCACCCGAGGCGCAGGGGCGTCGGGCCAGGGTGCTCATCGCGGCGAGTGTGCCAGCGGCCGCTGGAGCCAGGCGATGAGCGCGCCCAGGGCCAGCAGCGCCGCTGACGCGGCCAACCCCGCGCGCAGCCCGCCCGCGCCGTCGGCCAGGCCACCCACGAGGCTGGGGCCGACGATCTGGCCGGCTGCGAACACGATGGTGAAGGCGCTGATGCCGGAGGGCCACAGCGCGGCATCCAGGTTGTGCCGCACCATCGCGGTGGTGGAGGCCACCACCGACAGGAACACCCCACCGAAGAGCGCACCGGAAATGAAGGCCGCCACCGGGTGCACGACCAGCACAGGAAGCGCCGTGGCCAGCGCAAGCAGCCCATTGAGCGTGGCCAGCGCCCCGCCGCCGCGCGCGCGCTGCAGCAGCCGCGCCCACAGCCACGGCGAGGCCATCACGCCCGCTCCCAGCAGGGCATAGAAGGCTGCCACCGTGCCCGACGCCAGGCCCTGCTCGCGCAGCAGCGTGACGATGAAGGTCATGTAGCCGATGTAGCCCAGGCCGAAGCAGGCGTAGCCCGCCAGGCCCGCCGCAAACGGGCCGGGCCGAAACCGTCCCGCACCCGGGGCGCCTGGGGCGGGCGCAGGCAGCTCCCAGGCGCGCATGCGCAGCGCCATCGGGACCGTCGCAGCGACGGCGAGGGCAGCCAGCACGAGCCACCCGAGTTGCCAGCCCACGAGCCCGCCAGATCGCGCCGGATGCTCCAGCAAGGGGGGCAGCACCAGCGCGCAGGCCACGATGCCCATGCCCGTGCCGCCGTAATAAAGGCCCAGCACGAGGCCGCTGGACACGCGTGCCTCCACCCCTGGCGCCGCCGACAGCCGGGCCGCGAGCAGGCCGCCGCTGACGAAGACCGCCGCACTCGCCACTCCTGCAGCCAGGCGCAGCAGGGCCAGCACCGCGTCGCTCGCCGTGAGCCCGTGCAGCGCGAGCACGCCGGCCGCGCACAGGCTGCCGCCTACCAGTGCCTCCTGCGCCGCACGGGCGCCGCGCCAGCGCAGCCAGGCCGGCATCGCCAGCGCCCCGATCAAGTAGCCCGCGGCGTTGAGCGTGTTCATCGCGCCGGCGGTGAAATAGCTCCAGCCGAGCTCGAGGCGCATCGGCGGCAGCAGCAGGGCATAGGAAAAGCGCGACAGCCCCAGCGACACCGCCGCCCCGAGCGCAAGCGCCAGCGCGGTGCGTATCGCCTGGGGCGCAGTCATGCACCGAGCCTACTGCAACCGCGAGTCACCCGGCCTGCTGTGGCATGCTGAAGCACCTCCCCCGCCATGGAACTGCCCCAGGAAATCATCCGCAGCAAGCGCGACGGCGCAGCGCTCACGCACGCCCAGATCGGGGACTTCGTGCGGGGCCTGGTCGACGGCAGCTTCTCCGATGCCCAGGCCGGGGCGATGGCGATGGCCATCGTGCTGCGCGGCATGGACACGCGCGAGACGGCCTCGCTCACCCACGCGATGACGCACTCGGGCGAGGTGCTGAACTGGGACGCTGCCGGCCTGCAGGGGCCGGTGCTCGACAAGCACTCCACCGGCGGCGTGGGCGACAAGGTGAGCCTGATGCTCGCACCCATGCTGGCGGCCTGCGGGGCGGCGGTACCGATGATCAGCGGGCGCGGGCTCGGCCACACGGGCGGCACGCTCGACAAGCTCGAGGCGCTGGCCGGCTATGCCACCGAGCCCCCACACATGCAGTTCCTGGCCACGCTGCGCGCGGCCGGCTGTGCCATCGTGGGTGCAAGCCCGCGCCTGGCGCCGGCCGACCGGCGGCTCTACGCCATCCGCGACGTCAGCGCCACCGTCGAGAGCCTGCCCCTCATCACGGCCAGCATCCTGAGCAAGAAGCTCGCCGCGGGGCTACAGGCCCTGGTGCTGGACGTGAAGGTCGGCAACGGCGCGGTCACGCCCTCGCTCGAGGCGGCGCGCGCGCTCGCCACGAGCCTGGTGCGGGTGGCGCGCGCCGCTGGCCTGCCCACGGTGGCGCTGATCACCGACATGAACCAGGTCCTGGGGTCGACGGCCGGCAATGCGCTGGAGGTTGCCGAAGCGCTGGCCTTCCTCACGGGCGAGTGGCCCGCAGGCGCCGGGGGTCGCATCGGGCACGACTGCGCCGCACGCGACGAGCGGCTGCTGGAGGTCACGCTGGCGCTGGCCGGCCAGGCCCTGCACCTGGGCGGCCTGGCCGCATCGGTCGAGCAGGGACGCGCGCGCGCGGCCCGCACCCTGGCCGATGGCACGGCAGCCGAGCGCTTTGCGCGCATGGTGGCCGCACTCGGCGGGCCGAAAGACGTGTTGCGCCAGGCTGGCCTGCCCCGTGCTGCGGTGGTGCGCGCACTGCGCGCTGAGCGCAACGGGGTGCTCACGCGCACCGACACCCGAACCATTGGGCTGGCGGTGGTCGAGCTCGGGGGCGGCCGGCGCCGGCCCGGCGACACGGTGGACCCACGCGTGGGACTGGCGGGCGTGCTCGCGACTGGCACGACCGTGCAGGCCGGGCAGGCGCTGGCCTGGGTGCACGCGGCCGACGAGATCCAGGCCGATCGCGCGCTGCAGGTGCTCGCGCCGGCCTTCG
>CAILKA010000139.1 GCA_903834645.1 uncultured beta proteobacterium | reverse complement strand
GCCGATGCGGGCCATGCGGACTTCCGTGTAGCGCATGGCGGCGGCGTTGTCGCCATCCACCGAACCGAAGTTGCCCTGCCCGTCGACCAGCATGTAGCGCAGGGAAAAGTCCTGAGCCATGCGCACGATGGTGTCGTAGACCGCGGTGTCGCCGTGCGGGTGGTACTTGCCGATGACATCGCCGACGATGCGCGCGCTCTTCTTGTAGGGCCGGTTCCAGTCGTGGTTGAGTTCGTGCATCGCGTAGAGCACGCGCCGGTGCACCGGCTTCAGGCCATCGCGTGCGTCAGGCAGCGCGCGCCCGACGATCACGCTCATCGCGTAGTCGAGGTACGACCTGCGCATCTCCTCCTCGAGGCTGATGGGCAGGGTTTCCTTGGCGAACTGGGTCATGGCGGTTGCCCGGGCCGGGTGTGGCGGCAGGGGGAGGTGGGGAAGGGGAGGCGCTGGCGCCGGGGCCGGAGCAAGCTCCCCATTTTACGGGTCGGCTGGCCGCTGTCGCAAAGGCGCAACATCTGCGCGGCGCACAGGGTGACGGCTGCGCAAAATGCAGCGGCCCGTAAGCCCTATGGCACAATGTTTCGGTCGGTGGTGAATGCGCGCGAAAGCGGGTGTTTGCCCGCACACGTCGTACTGTTGTGGACGTTTCGCAGGCAACTGCGGCTTTCCTCGAGAGGAGAAACATGAAGAAACTCAACAAGGTGGCAGCGCTGTTCGCCACCGTCGCGCTGACTTCGCCGCTGGTTGCCCTGGCCCAGACGCCCAGCGGTGCGGATCAGTGGAAGTCTGCCAACGGCATCGTCTGGCGCAATGGCACCAACGAACTCTGCTGGCGCAATGCCGGCTGGACGCCCGCCACCGCGGACGCAGCCTGCGACGGCGCCCTCAAGCCGCCGCCCGCTCCGGCGCCTGCTCCCCGCGTGGCCCCGCCCCCGCCCCCGCCTCCGCCAGCACGTCCGGCCACCCCGCCTGCTCCTCCCCCGCCTGCGGCCCGTCCCGCACCGCCGGCTCCTCCGCGTCCTGCCCCGGCTCCGGCCCCGGCTGCACCGGTGAGCGAGAAGGTGACCTTCGCCGCTGACGCGTTCTTCGACTTCAATAAGTCGAACCTCAAGCCCGAAGCCCAGGCCAAGCTGGCCGACCTGGTCGACAAGACCAAGGGCATCGCCCTCGAGGTGATCATCGCTGTCGGTCACACCGACTCGGTGGGCGACGACGCCTACAACCAGAAGCTCTCGATCGCCCGTGCCGAGGCGGTCAAGAAGTTCCTGACCGAGAAGGGCGTGGAGAAGAACCGCGTGTACACCGAGGGCAAGGGCGAGAAGTCGCCTGTGGCCGACAACAAGACCAACGAAGGCCGTGCGAAGAACCGTCGCGTGGAAGTCGAGGTCGTCGGTACCCGCACCCGTCGCTGATCTCGGGCCCGCAAGGGCCTCGGTCTGGCAAACCCCGCCACGGCGGGGTCTTTCTTTGATGGGCCCCACTTGGTGGGGCCTTTTCGTAGCCACAGGCGACAATCACGGCTGAGGTCCGCCCGATGTCTGACACCGCCACCGCCGCCCCCACCGCCGATGCCCAGGAACTGGCCAAGTTCGGGGAACTTGCCCACCGCGGGTGGGATCCCGAAAGCGAGTTCCGGCCGCTGCATCAGATCAATCCATTGCGGCTCGAGTGGATCGACGGCCTGGCACGCCTGGCAGGCAAGCGCGT
>CAILKA010000138.1 GCA_903834645.1 uncultured beta proteobacterium | reverse complement strand
CAGGAACGGCACCACGCCCTGGCTCTTGCCATTGGTGCCCTTGATGTAGGAACCCAGCGCCCGCACCCGCGACCAGTCGTTGCCCAGGCCGCCGGCGTACTTCGACAGCAGCGCGTTCTCCTTGAGGGCCTCGTAGATGCCGTCCAGGTCGTCGGCCACCGTGGTGAGGTAGCAGCTCGACAGCTGCGAGCGGCGCGTACCGGAGTTGAAGAGCGTGGGGGTGCTCGACATGAAGTCGAAGGTCGACAGCACCTCGTAGAACTCGATGGCACGCGCCTCGCGGTCGATCTCTCCCAGCGACAGGCCCATGGCCACGCGCATGAAGAAGGCCTGCGGCATCTCGATGCGGTGCTCGTCGATGTGGAGGAAGTAGCGGTCGTAAAGAGTCTGCAGGCCCAGGTAATCGAACTGCAGGTCGCGCTCATGCTTGAGCGCCGCGCCCAGCCTGGCCAGATCGAACTGCAGGAGCTTGTCGTCCAGGAGCTCGGCCTGCACGCCCTGCTTGATGAAGGCCGGGAAGTACTCGGCGTAGGCAGCCGCCATGTCCGCAGAGTCGGCCAGCGGGCCGAGGATCTCGCGGCGGATCGTGTGCATCAGCAACCGGGCCGTGGCGCGGGTGTAGGCCGGCTCCTTCTCGAGCAGCGTGCGCGCGGCCAGGATCATCGCCTTGTACACCTCGTCGAGCGGCACGCCGTCGTAGAGGTTACGGCGCGTCTCGGCCAGGATGGGATCGGGCTTCACGTCTGCGCCGAGGCCCGAGCAGGCGTGCTCGACGAGCGCCTGCAAGGCCGCCGTATCCAGCGGAACCCGCTGGCCGCGATCGGTCACGTGCAACTCCGGCGACGCCGCCGGCGCAACCTTGGCGGCCTGGCGCGCACGCTCCTGCGCCCGGCGGTCACGGTAGAGCACGTAGGCGCGCGCCACCTCGTGGTGGCCCCCGCGCATGAGCCCGAGCTCGACCTGGTCTTGCACGTCCTCGATGTGGAAGGTGCCTCCGCCCGGACGCGAGCGCATCAGCGCGCGCACGACCGCCTCCGTGAGGTTGTCCACCGTCTCGCGCACGCTGGCCGACGCGGCGCCCTGGGTCCCGTGCACGGCGAGGAAGGCCTTCATCAGCGCCACCGCGATCTTGCTCGGCTCGAAGGCGACGACCGCCCCGTTGCGCCGGATCACCTGGTAGGCGGAGAAGGCCGAAGCCGGTGTCGACGCACCGCCTTGCGGCAGGCGTGGCGCACCAGACTGGTCCTGGCCCGTGATCGTGACTGTCTGCATGAATTCCCCTGGAAAAAGACTCTCTCGTTCCCGCGCTCGCCAGACGACCCCATCACGGAGCGGGTGCTGGATGGCGATGCGCCGGGCATCGCGGCTGACACTATATATGGGGCCCCGGGCCCCTTCAAGGCACTACCGGTAGCGCCGCATCAGGACTTCCCCAATTCTGCCTGAAGGCTGCTTCGTGCTGCGTTCAGTCGGATTCAGGGCCTTCGTCCACCCCGATGCCCAGGCGCGCCATGCGGTAGCGCATCTGGCGCAGCGACAAGCCCAGGCTCGCGCCGGCGGCGGTGCGGTTGTAGCGGTGGGCCTGCAGCGCGCGCTCGAGGATGTCGCGCTCCACGCCGTCGAGGTGCGCGGCGAGGTCGGCAGGCAGCTGCGCCAGGCGGGCGGGCTCCGCCGGACCGCTCACGTTCGCGGCGTCGGCCTGCGGTGGCGACGCCGCCGGCCACGACAGCGCCGACAGCCCCGCCGTGCTCGAAGAGGCCGCGCCTGGCGCCGCGTCGATGCGCAGGTCCTCGAGCTCGATGCAGCTGCCGTCGCAGAGCGCCAGCGCACGGTGCAGCAGGTTCTCGAGTTCGCGCACGTTGCCCGGCAGCGTCTGCACGGCAAGCCGCTCCACGCACGCCGCACTGAGCTCGGGCACCCCAGCCAGCCCCGCCTCCGCCGCGAT
>CAILKA010000137.1 GCA_903834645.1 uncultured beta proteobacterium | reverse complement strand
CGCCTGGCTGTTCTGAACCGGCACCCCGCTGCCTTCCCCCACCCAGGAGACCCTGCATGAAAGCGGCCGCCTTCGACTACACCAAACCCCGCACGTTGGACGACGTCTTCGCGCTGCTGCAGCGTCACGGCGACGATGCTCGAGTCCTGGCCGGGGGGCAGACCTTGCTGGCCACCCTCAACATGCGACTGAGCGAGCCGCGACTGCTCATCGACATCACGGGGCTGCCCGGGCTGGACGTGATCGAGCGACGGGGCGATCGGCTGTACATCGGCGCGCTGGCCACGCACACGGCCATCGAGCAGTCGGCGTTGGTGGCCGAGCTGGCGCCGCTGCTGGGCTCGGCGGCGCCGCACATCGCCCACCGCGCGATACGCAACGCGGGCACCTGGGGCGGGTCCATCGCCTATGGCGACCCGGCCGCCGAGTGGCCCGTGTGCCTCGTGGCGCTGGATGGCGTGGTGCACCTGCGGGGCCCCGAGGGAGCCCGCAGCGTTCGGGCCACCGACTTCTTCCAGGATCTCTACACCACCGACCTGCAGCCCGCCGAGCTGGTGGTCGGCGCCGATGTTCCCGTGGCCACGCGTGCTGACTGGTTCGCCTTCGACGAGCTGGCGCGGCGCCACGGCGACTATGCGGTCGCCGGCCTGGCGGTGGCGGCCCGGTTCGACGGCCAGACCGCGCAACGGGTGCACCTGGGCCTGCTGGGCATGGGCTCGATTCCGCTGCGTGCGGCGCGCACGGAGGCCCTGCTGGCGGGCAAGAAGCTCGACGCGGCCACGATCGAGATTGCGGTGGCCTCGCTGAAGGCCGAGCTCGACCCACTGCCCGACCTCACGCACACGCCCGAGACCAAACGCCACCTGGCCACCGTGCTGATGCGCCGCCTGCTGCAGGCCGCAGCCGCCAGCCGTGCGGCGCTTTCCATCTGAAGGGGATGAACCGCCATGGCTGAACTGCAAACCGTCAACGTCACCGTCAACGGCCACGAGCATTGCTGCACCGTGCAGCCACGTCAGCACCTGGTCGACTTCGTGCGCGGGGACCTGGGGCTCAAGGGGTCGCACCTGGGCTGTGAGCACGGCGTGTGCGGTGCCTGCACCCTCGAGGTGGACGGTCGCATCGTGCGCGGCTGCCTCACGCTCGCCGTGCAGGCCCACGGCTGCCGCGTGCGCACCATCGAGGGCCTGAGCGAGGACGGCGACGTGCGCGACCTGCAGGACGCCTTCGTGCGCCACAACGCGTTGCAGTGCGGCTTCTGCACGCCGGGCATGGTGATGGCAGCCAAGGAACTGCTGGAGACCCGGCCCAACGCCACGCGGGCCGAAGTCCGGGAGTGGATGAGCGGCAACTACTGCCGCTGCACCGGCTACCACGCCATCGTGGACGCTGTCTGCGAGACGCTGGCTGCGCGCGCGCAAATGCGCGGCGCCTGAGACGCGCTGCAGCGCCCTCCCGCCCGCGACCCGCCCTTCATGTCATCGCCAGGAGCCCACCCATGAACCCCGTGAGCACCGAAGTCCTCGCCCCCTACGCCGGCACCGAGGTGGAGGACCGCCCCGCGACCGAGCACGCCGACAAGCCGCTGCCGCCGGTGACGGAAGACCAGCGCTTCATCGGCAGCAGCAGCGAGCGGCCCAGCGCGCGCAAGCTCGTGCAGGGCCAGGGCGTGTACCTCGACGACCTCGAGCTGCCGCGCATGGCGCACGTGGTGTACTGGCGCAGCCCGGTGGCGCATGCGCGCATCAAGCGCATCGACGCCGAGGCGGCCCGCCGCAGCCCGGGTGTCGTCCTGGTGGCCGACGGCCACGACATCGCGCGGGTCTGCAAGCCCTGGGTCGCCACGCTGGCCCACCTGGCGGGCATGAAGAGCGCGCCGCAGTATCCGCTGGCGCTGGAGCGCGCGTGCTGGCAGGGCGAGCCGGTGGTGGCCATCGTGGCGCAGACGCGCGAGCAGGCCGAGGACGCGTTGCAGCTCATCGAGGTCGACTTCGAGCGCCTGCCGGCCGTGGTGGACATGGAGACGGCGCTGGACCCGAAGACGCCGCTGATCCACCCCGAGCTCGGCGACAACCTGTGCTTCACGCGCAGCCTCGACGTGGGCGAGGTGGACGCGGCCTTCGCGCGCGCCGACTCGGTGGTCGAGGCCACCTTCGAGTTCGGTCGCCACACCGGGGTGACCCTGGAGCCGCGCTGCCAGATCGCGCACTGGCATCCGGCCGAGCAAAAGCTCACTGTCTACCACTCGTTCCAGGCCCCGCACATGATGCAGGACCTGTACTCGCGCCAGTTCGGCATTCCGGAGGCCGACGTCCGAGTGATCTGCAAGGACGTGGGCGGCTCCTTCGGCATCAAGGTCCACGCCTACCCGGACGACTTCGCCACGGTGGCGCTGTCGATGATGTGCCGCCGGCCGGTGAAGTTCGTCGCCGACCGGCTGGAGTCCTTCACCAGCGACATCCACGCACGTCACCACCGGGTCAAGGCGCGCATCGCCACCAACCGCAGCGGGGAGATCCTCGCCTTCGAGATGGACGACCTCACGGGAATCGGCCCGTACTCGATGTTCCCGCGCACCAGCGCCATCGAGGGCAACCAGGTGGTCAATCTGGTCGGAGGACCCTACAAGCACAAGAACTACCGCGCGCTGCTCAAGGTGGTGTTCCAGAACAAGACCCCGACCTGCCAGTACCGCGGCGTGGGCCACCCCATCGCCTGCGCCGTCACCGAGGGCCTGGTGGACCTGGCAGCGCGGGCGATCGGCATGGACCCGTTGGAGCTGCGCAGGAGAAACGTCATTCCCGACGACGCCTACCCGGCCACCGGCGCCAGCGGCATCAAGCTGGAGGTGCTCTCGCACGAGGCCTGCCTGCGAAGGATCGAGGAGATGATGGACTACCCGAGGCTCAAGGCCGAGGTCGCTGAGCTGCGCAAGCAGGGCATCTACCGCGGCATCGGCTTTGCGACCCTCATCGAGTTGACCAACCCCAGTGCCGCCTTCTATGGCGTGGGCGGCGCTCGCATCGCCTCCCAGGACGGCTGCGTGATGCGGCTGGACCCGTCGGGTGCGGTCAGCGTGAGCGTGAGCGTGGGTGAGCAGGGGCAGGGCAACGACGGCATCTACCGGCAGATCGCCGCCGACGCCGTGGGCGTGGATTTGGAGAAGGTGCGCCTGGTGATGAGCGACACCGAAGTCACGCCCTATGGCGGGGGTACCTGGGCCTCGCGTGGTGCCGGCGTAGGGGGCGAAGCCGTGCTGCTGGCCGGCCAGGCCCTGCGGGCGAACATCCTGAAGGTCGCCGCCGTCATCCTGAAGCGCGACGCCTCCGTGCTGACCGTGCGCCGTGGGCAGGTGGTGGACGCGCGCACCCTGGAGCCGGCGATCGACTTGACCGAGGTTGGCCGTATCGCCTACTTCCGCTCCGACACGCTGCCGGCCGACTTCACGCCCGAACTCATG
>CAILKA010000136.1 GCA_903834645.1 uncultured beta proteobacterium | reverse complement strand
GCACCCAGGGCGCCTGCGCTGCCGATCATGCGCGCGACCATGCGCAGCTGGTCGGCCAGCGTGTTGCCCGTGGGGAAGGCGGTGGCCAGGGTCGGGCCGGTGGCCAGCGCTGCTGTCAGCGTCTCGTGCGCGTCGATCGCACGCGCGGCCGTGCGCGCATGCTCGGCCTGCATCAGGTGGGGCCGCTGAGCCGTGACGAGTGCACGCAGCGCCTCGGAGGCACCGGCCGAGCCAAAGAGCGGGCTCCTCACGCCGTTGAGCGCGACGGAGCCGGTGGAGGTGACCTGGTACTGCACCGCACGCCGCCCGGACATGAAGACGGCGTTGCCCGACACGTTCACGCAGGTGAAGGTGGAACGCTCGTTGGCCGCCTCGAAGAGGTCCCCCATGCGCCCGCCCCAGCCGGTTGTGGCCCCTTCAGCGGCCGAGGCCTGCCACACCGACTGCTGGTCGTTGTGGGAGAAGAGCTTGGGCGGAAGCGGCACAGACCTGGCGCGGTACTGGTCCTTCGTCGTGGGCTGCACGAGCGTGCCCACGTTGAGCAAGGTAGCCAGGCGCCCGGCCTTCCACAGCGGCATCAACGAGAAGAGGTCAGGGGCGAGCGCGTACTGGTAGGGCACGCCGTAGCGGTCGAGCGCGGGCTGCATCGTGTCGAGCACCGTGGCGCCAAGCGCCGTGCGGCTGTGCGCGAGCGCTGCGCGCAGCACGCGGTACTGCTCGTGGTGCACGGTGTCGTAGGGCACGAGCGTGTTGGCGTAGTCGTTGCCGCCGTAGAGAAACACGCACACGAGCGCCTTGTAGTCGGTGGCGCTTTGTGCCGCCGCCTCGCCCAGCGCCGCCAGGTTCAGCGCCCAGGGAGCCGCCGCACCCGCCAGCGACAGGCTCGAGGCCTTGCGAAGGAAGGCGCGGCGCGAAGCGTTCATCGTGTAGTGGCCCATCTTGGCGATCCTCGATTCAGCGCGGCACCAGGAACTCGGGGCTCGCCATCACGAGCAGGATCGCCGCGTACAGGCGGTTGCGCCGCGCCGTGTCGCTGCCCGTCGACATCGCGCCGACGGTGGTGGTGATCATCGAGCGCGTGGACGTCTCGAGCTGCCCGCCGGCCAGCAGCAAGTCCAGTTGCGCCACGAGTGCCGGCGGATCGTCGGCGAGCGGCACCCAGCTCGTGTAGTCGGCCCGCACGTCGCCCCGGCCACTGGCGATCGTCGTCTGCATGTAGTTGAGGTACCCGACCACCGACGACTCGTTGGCGATCTGGAACTCGGGCGCCACGAGGCCGAGTGCGGCCAGCGAACTGCCCGGCGGCACATAGCCCGGGCGGAAGAAGTTGAAGACCGAGGGCGAGCGCAGCGGGCTCTGGCCCAGCGCCGTGCCCGGGTTGCTCGTGATGCCGATGGCCCACGCGTCGCTCGGCGAGGTCGCGCCGAAGGCGCGCGCCCAGGCGGTCAGGCGCAGGATCGGCTCGCGCAGCTTGCCCGCCGTCGTGCTCGACAGCGACGCATCCGAGCGCGCCTCCTCGTCCAGCAGGATCGCGCGCACCACGGCCCGCAGGTTGCCGCGCACGCCCTGGCCGTCGTTGGCGAAGACGCGCGCCACGCGCTGCACGTAGGCCGGACTCGGGTTGCTCGTGACCAGGCGCTGGATGAGCTGGCGCGCCCAGAAGGGGCCGATGTTGGGATGCGCGAAGAGCCGGTCCAGCGCGGCCGTCAGGCCGGCCATGGCCGTCGCCCCGGCCGGGACCGTGATGCCCAGGAAGGTCTTGGCGCCGGTCTCGTAGCGTGCGGCCACCTGCGTCATCGGGCGGCGGTGGTAGTCGGGCCGGTCGGTGTTGCCGCCGGCCAGGTCCTGGTCCCAGCCCGTGAAGACCCGGGCCAGGCCCGTGATGTCGTCCTGCCCGTAGGTCTCCACCGGCTGGCCACCCACGAGCCGCGGCGTGCCGTCCTCGTTGAGCTCGGTCAGGCCGATGGTGAAGAGCTGCATGAGCTCGCGCGCATAGTTCTCGTCAGGCACCGTGCCCGTGGCGGCATTGGCCTTGGAGTTGCCTCGGTAGGTGAGGTACACGCCCATCTGCAGGCTCGTGCTCACGTCCTGCAGCAGCCCCCGCACGTTGCCGAAGGCGTGCGACTCGAGCAGGTCGAGCCAGGCTGCACCGGCAAAGGCGCGCCAGGCCGTGTTCACGCCGTCCAGCCCCACGACAACGATCTCCGACAGCGCCAGCGTCAGGCGCTGGCGCAGCGTGTCGGGCGAGGCAATCAGGTGGCGCCAGGCCACGGCGTCGAAGCCGTTCTGGCCGTTGCGATAGGTGGCGGAGATCG
>CAILKA010000135.1 GCA_903834645.1 uncultured beta proteobacterium | reverse complement strand
GCCCCCTACCGATCGAAGGAGACTCCTCATGCCTGCCCTCGGACGCCTGGAAGACCTGCCGCTGGACTACCGCGACGAACTCCAGCGCCTCAACCTCGTGCCGCTGTGGCCCAACCTGCGCACGGTGCTGCCCCCGCGGGTGCCCAGCCGCCAGACGAAGCCGGTGCACTGGCCCTACGCCACGATCCGCCCACTGCTCATGCGCGCCGGCGAGCTCACGCCGATGGAGAAGGCCGAGCGCCGCGTGCTCGTGCTGGCCAACCCCGGCCACGGCCTGGAGAACATGAAGGCCAGCCCGGCGATGTACCTGGGCATGCAGCTGCTGCTGCCCGGTGAGTGGGCGCCCTCGCACCGGCACACGCCCAACGCGGTGCGCATGGTGGTGGAAGGCAGGGGGGCCACCACCACCGTCAACGGCGAGAAGTGCCCGATGGAGCGTGGCGACCTCATCCTCACGCCCACCGGCCAGTGGCACGAGCACGCGCACGACGGGGACGAGCCGGTGGTGTGGCTGGACGTGCTGGACCTGCCGCTCGTCTACTACACCGAGACCTCCTACGCCATCGAGGGCCAGCGCCAGGCAGTCTTGCCCGGCCGGGGTGATGCCATCTACGCCGCCGGCGGCGTCGTGCCCACCTCGGCCTTCGTGCGCAGCGAGGTGCCCTACCCGATGCTGCGCTACCCGTGGTCGAGCACGCGCGCCGCCCTCGTCGCACTGGCCGAGAACCAGCCTGCCCTCGAGGCGGTGCAGGTCACCTACGTCAATCCCGAGACGGGCCGCGATGTGCAGAACAACCTGGGCTTCTACGCGCTGATGCTGCGCCCGGGCCAGGCCTTGCGGCTGCCCGCGCGCTCCTCCTCCCAGGTCTTTCACCTGATCGAAGGCGGCGTGGACGTGCAGGTGCTCGACAGCCGCTTTCCGCTCGTCGAGGCCGACACCTGCTGCACGCCGGGCTACGAGGCGGTGACGCTGGCCAACCGCTCGGCCACCGAGCCCGCCTTCGTCTTCATCGCCGACGAGTCCCCGCTGCACCGCAAGCTCGGGGTCTACGAGGTGCGCGCCTGAGGCGGTCTTCATCTCCGCTGCAACGAGACACCATGCCCGAGACCCGCTACCTCTGGAACCCGCCGCCCGTGCCCAGCCTGCCGGTGCGCGGGCGCGACGAACGCCTGCCCGTGAACCGCATCTTCTGCGTCGGGCGCAACTACCACGCGCACGCCGTCGAGATGGGCCGCCCGGTGGACAAGTCCGTCGAGCGCGCCTTCTACTTCACGAAGTCGCCCCAGACCTTGGTGGCCAGCGGCTCAACGGTGCCCTATCCGTCCGAGACGAAGGACTATCACTACGAGATGGAGCTCGTGCTGGTGGTGGGCCGGCCGGGGTTTCGGGTGAGCGCCGAGCGTGCGCACGAGCTCATCTACGGCTACGCCTGCGGGCTGGACATGACGCGGCGCGACCTGCAACTGGCCGCCCGCGACAAGGGCCGTCCCTGGGATCTCGGCAAGGACATCGAGCAAGGCTCGGTGTGCTCGGAGGTGGTGCCCCTGGAGGGGGTGGTCATCGAGCGCGGCGAGATTGCGCTGGAGGTCAACGGCCAGGTGCGGCAGCGGTCCGACGTGAGCAAGCTCATCTGGAACATCCGCGAGATCCTGGCGGACCTGTCGCTCCACTACCACCTGCAGCCCGGTGACCTGATCTACACCGGCACGCCCGAGGGCGTGGGGGCGGTGGTGCCGGGTGACGTGCTCGCCGGCCGTGTCGAGGGCGTGGGTACGGTCGCACTCACAGTCGGCCCGGCCGAGGCGGGCTGAGCCCACCCGTCACGCCCGTCATCGGTCGCGCCGTCACGGGCTTTCGCGGCAGCCGCCCACAAGGTCTCTTCGCATGCACCAACCCCTGGCCCAACCCCGCCCCTCGATCTACTACCGCTACGCGGTGCACGAGCCGTGGCTGCCCGGGTCTCACGGCGCGCAGCCGCTCGCGAGGGTCGTCGTCGTGGGCGCAGGGCCTGCGGGCCTGGTCACGGCCCTCGAGCTCGCACGCCACGGCGTGCCCTCGATCGTGCTCGCGAGCGAACTGCAGGTGTCCCTGGGCAGCCGCGCCATCGTCTTCACGCGCCGGTCGCTGGAGATCCTGCAGCAGGTCGGCGTGGCCTCGCGCATGACGCAGGCGGGCCTGCCCTGGCGCTTCGGCAACTCGTACTACCGGGGCCAGCGGGTCTTCCGGATGGAGGCGCCGCACGACCCCGACGACCGTTTCTTTCCGATGCTCAACATCCAGCAGCAGTACCTCGAGGAGTACCTGGTGGAGGCCTGCACATCGAACCCGCTCGTCGAGTTGCGCTGGGGCAACCTCGTGACCGGCATCCGGCAGCGGGCCGATCACGCCGTGCTCACGATCGACACCCCGGCCGGTGAGTACGCGCTGGAGGCGGATTGGGTCGTGGCCGCGGACGGCGGGCGCTCAGCCCTGCGCGCGATGCTCGAGCTCAAGCTCGAAGGCGCTTCCTACGAGGGCTTCTTCGTGATTGCCGACATTCGGGTTGACCTGCCGCTGCCCACCGAGCGGCTCGCCTTCTTCGATCCCGACTGGAACCCCGGCAACACGGTGCTGATGCACCGCGAGCCGCACGGCAT
>CAILKA010000134.1 GCA_903834645.1 uncultured beta proteobacterium | reverse complement strand
CTCGGAGGCGGCGATCAGCGCCCGCTTCTCGCGCTCGGCGGTGATCTGCGCCTGCATGGAGCGCAGGATCTCCGCCGGCGGGGTGAGATCCTTGATCTCGTAGCGCAGCACCTTGACGCCCCAGTTCAGCGCGGCTTCGTCCAGGGCGTTGACGACCGAGGCGTTGATCATGTCGCGCTCCTCGAAGGTCTTGTCCAGCTCCATCTTGCCGACCATGCTGCGCAGTGTGGTCTGCGCGAGCTGCGTGATCGCCACGATGTAGTCGCTCGAGCCGTAGCTGGCGCGCATCGGGTCCGTCACCTGGAAGAAGAGGATGCCGTCGACCTGGAGCTGCGTGTTGTCCTTCGTGATGCAGACCTGGCTCGGCACGTCCAGCGGCACCTCCTTGAGCGAGTGGCGGTAGGCCACGCGCTCGACGAAGGGGATCACGAACTTCAGGCCCGGCGTGAGCGTGCGGTCGTAGCGGCCCAGGCGCTCGACCACCCAGGCATGCTGCTGCGGCACGATCTTGAAGGTGCGCACGATGAAGACGATCGCGATGATGGCAACGACAAGGGCGATTTCCATGGTGGGCTCGATCTGTGTGGGAACTCGGGCGGGGTGAGCCGATCCGGGGGAGGGCGGTGCGGCGAGGGTCGTATGGGGCGGGCGGGGCGGGGTGCGACGGCGGGTTGCAGGCGCTGCAATCAGGCCGCCGTCGCCTGCACCCGCTCGACATCCAGGCGGTTGCCGTGCACCGCCACGATCCGGTGCACGCCGGTCTCGGGGGCCGCGGAGCCGGCGTGGCGCACCTGCCAGCTGGCCCCTCGGTAGCTGACCTGCGCCGTGCCGTCGTCGCGCCAGGCGTTCACGTGCACGGTCTGGCCGATGTCGAGGTTCACATCGACGTTCGAGGCGGCCGGGGCCGACCGGGGCTGGCGTGCCCGCTTCAGGTGCCAGAGCGCCGTGGCGCCCGATGCCACGATCGCCGCAGTGGCGATCTGCACTGTCGTGGAGACGCCCGCGTGGGCAGCGACAGCGCCAGCGCCCGCGCCCAGGGCGATCATGAGCAGGTAGAAGGTGCCGCTGAGCAGCTCGGCCACGATGAGCAAGCCGGCCACCAACCACCAGAGTGTGGGCGCACTGAAGTCCATCTTCTGCTCCTCCTTCGCACCCAGGTGTGCCCTGGTGTGATGCGAATCAGTGTAGCCGCCTGGCGTGGCCCTACACTTCGCGCGTTTTTCTCATGCGCCGGCGCGGGCCGGACGAGGTATCCCGATGCTCAGGTTCCGCTTCCCGGTCGTCATCATCGACGAGGACTTCCGCTCCGAAAATGCCTCGGGGCTGGGCATTCGCGCGCTCGCGCAGGCCATGGAGAAGGAAGGCTTCGAGGTGCTGGGCGTGACGAGCTATGGCGACCTCAGCCAGTTCGCGCAGCAGCAGAGCCGGGCCAGCGCCTTCATCCTGTCCATCGACGACGAGGAGTTCACGCCCGGCCCCGAGCTCGACCCGGCGGTGCTGAACCTGCGCAAGTTCATCGGCGAGATCCGCTTTCGCAACGCCGATATCCCGATCTACCTGTACGGCGAGACGCGCACCTCGCAGCACATCCCCAACGACATCCTGCGCGAG
>CAILKA010000133.1 GCA_903834645.1 uncultured beta proteobacterium | reverse complement strand
CTGGACCTGGCCGTGGCCTGCGATGTACGGCTGTGCACGCAGGACGCCTTCTTCACCGTGCAGGAGATCCACATCGGCATGGCCGCCGACCTCGGCGTGCTGCAGCGGCTGGGCCGCGTGGTGCCGCAGGGCCTGGCGCGCGAGATGGCCTACACCGGCATGCGGCTGCCCGCCGAGCGCGCGCTGGCGGCCGGGCTCGTCAACGCGGTGCTGCCCGACCTGGACGCCCTGCACGCGCAAGCGCAGGCCCTGGCGCGGGACATCGCAGCCAAGAGCCCGCTGGCCATCGCCGGCAGCAAGCAGGCGCTGAACTTCGCGCGCGACCACGGCACCGACGCCGCGCTGGCGCAGATGACGCTGCTGCAAAGCGCGATCTTCGACATCGACGAGATGATGGCCGCCATCGCCGCCTGGAAGGAGCGGCGCGCGGCGAGCTTCGAGGCGCTGCGCAGCGTGACGCCCACCTGAATCCCGAAGCCGGCCGGGATGCGCCCGCGCAGCCCTTGCACGCGGGCCGCCCTTGATCCTGCGGCATCGCCCCCATATTCGAGCCGTCGCGCTGGTGCGACCCTGGAGGACCCGACATGATCCGACGCCTGTTCGCAGCCCTGGCACTGGGCGCCACCACCTTGCTCGCCGGCTGCGGCTACAACGACTTCCAGCGCCTGGACGAACAGACCCAGGCCGCGTGGTCCGAGGTGCTCAACCAGTACCAGCGGCGTGCCGACCTGATCCCCAACATCGTGTCCACCGTCAAGGGCGAGGCCAACTTCGAGCAGGAGACCCTGACCAAGGTGATCGAGGCACGGGCCAAGGCCACCTCGATGCAGGTGACGCCCGAGACGCTGAACAACCCCGAGGCTTTCAGCCGCTTCCAGAAGGCCCAGGGCGAGCTCGGCGGCGCGCTCGCCCGGCTCATGGTGGTGAGCGAGCAGTATCCCAACCTGAAGGCCAACCAGGGCTTCCAGGACCTGCGCGTGCAGCTCGAAGGCACGGAGAACCGCATCACCGTGGCACGCAACCGCTACATCAAGGCGGTGCAGGAGTACAACGTGCTCGCGCGCCAGTTCCCGACCAACTTCACGGCGATGGTCTTCAGCTACGGGGTCAAGCCCAACTTCACCGTGGCCAACGAGGCCGCGGTCTCGGCGCCGCCAACGGTGAGCTTTGACAAGCCGGCGGCACCGGCCGCCCCCGCCGCCTCGAAGTGAACTCCATGGGCGCCCTGGCTCCACGCACTGCGCGGGCGGCCCTTGGCTGCGCGGGGGCCTGGGGTGCGCGGGCTGCGGCGCTGATGGCGCTCAGGGCGCTGATGGCGCTGATGGCAGTACTGACGGTGCTGGTGTTCGGCCTGGCCGGGCTGCAGGCGGCCCATGCCCAGGACGTGCAGGCGGTGCCGGCGTTGTCTGCGCGCGTGATCGATGCCAGTGCCACGCTCGAAACTGCGCAGCGCGAGGCGCTGGAGCGCAAGCTCGCGGCTCTGGAGGAGGGTACGGGCGCGCAGGTGGCGGTGCTGCTCCTGCCCACCACGCAGCCCGAGGACATCGCTGCCTACGCGCAGCGCGTGGCCGACCAGTGGAAGCTCGGGCGGCGTGAGGTGGGCGACGGCATCCTGATCGTGGTGGCCACTGGCGACCGGCGCATGCGCATCGAGGTGGCCAAGACGCTCGAGGGGGCGGTGCCCGACCTCGCGGCGCGCCAGATCATCGACCAGGCCATGCGGCCGGCCTTCCGGGCCGGCGACTATGCGGGCGGGCTCAACCGCGCGGTGGACGAGCTGGGTGCGCGCATCCGGGGCGAGTCCCTGCCGGTGCCGGCTGGCAAGCCGGCTGCCGCCGAGCGCGGCATCCAGTGGAACGACCTGCTGCTCTTCCTCTTTGCCGGCGTGCCGGTGATCGCGGCCGTGGCCACGGCGGTGTTCGGGCGCAAGCTCGGCTCGCTCCTCACCTCGGCGGGCACCGGGGCGCTCGTGTGGGTCTTCACGGCCAGCGCCGTGCTCGGGGTGGTGGCGGGGGTGCTGACGCTGATCGTCGTGGGCATCGTCGGGATCGGCTCGGCGCTCAGGGGACGATCGACCTCCCGCGGCGGGCGCCGCGGCGACGACGGTTTCGGGAGCTGGGGAGGCTTCGGCGCAGGATCGTCCGGCGGCTTTGGCGCGGGTTCCTCCGGCGGGCTCGGGGGCGGGTTCGGAGGGTTCTCCTCCGGCGGGGGAGGCGACTTCGGCGGCGGCGGTGCCTCGGGAGACTGGTGATGAAGGCGACGAACCGGTTCTGGCGCATCCTGCGGCACCGCTGGCTCGACGAGAGCGACGTGCGACGCGCCCTGGGCCGTGAGGCGATGGACCGCATCCAGGCGCGCATCGCGGCCAGCGAGCGCCACCACAGCGGCGAGATCCGCGTGTGCGTGGAGGCGGGCCTGCCGCTTTCCTACCTGTGGCGCGGGGCGAATGCGCGCGAACGTGCCGTGACCATGTTCGGCAAGCTGCGCGTGTGGGACACCGAGGCCAACAACGGCGTGCTGATCTACCTGCTGCTGGCCGAGCACGCCATCGAGATCGTGGCCGACCGGGGGGCAGCGCGGCACGTGGGAGCCGATCCCTGGCACCACATCCTGCAGGGCATGCGCGAGCACTTCCGGGCCGGCCGGTTCGAGCAGGGCCTCTTGCAGGCGGTGGAGGCCGTGGATGCGCTGCTGGCTGCGCACGTCCCGCTGGCCGACGCGGCTCCCAACCCCAACGAGCGGCCCGAGCGGCCGCACGTGTCGG
>CAILKA010000132.1 GCA_903834645.1 uncultured beta proteobacterium | reverse complement strand
GGTTCGGGAACAGCGCGTAGGACTGGAAGACGATGCCGTAGTCGCGCTGCGAGGGCGGGAGCGTGGTGATCTCCCGCCCGGCCTGCCAGAGCCGCCCGGCGCTCTGCGCCTCCAGGCCCGCCACGATGCGCAGCAGCGTCGTCTTGCCGCAGCCCGAGGGGCCGAGGAAGCAGACGAACTCGCCTCTTTCGATCTCCAGATCGATGCCCTGCAGGGCGGTGAAGGATCCGAAGTGCTTTTCGATCCCTTGGAGGGTCAGGAAGGCGGACACGAACTCGGGCTTACTTCCTGGGTTCGGACTTTGCGCTGTAGCGCTTGTTCCACTCCGTGAGGATGCGCTCGCGGTTGTCGGCCGCCCAGGTGAAGTCCATCTTCACCAGGCGCTGCTCATAGTCCTTGGGGATGTTGGGCAGCGGGTCGGCCACGCCGGGCTGCGCGGTGATGGCGAAGTTCTTGCCGTACAGCCGCATCGCATCCTTGCTCGAGGCCCAGTCGGCGAGCTTCTTGGCCGCGTCGAGCTTCTTGGTGCCCTTGTGGATGGCGAAGGCTTCCAGATCCCAGCCCAGGCCTTCCTTCGGGAACACGAGGTCGATGGGGGCGCCGCGCGCCTTGTTGGCATTGGCGCGGTACTCGAAGGAGATGCCCACCACGTATTCGCCCGAGGCAGCCATGTTGCAGGGCCGCGAACCGGAGTGCGTGTACTGCGCGATGTTCTCGTGCAGGGCGTCCATGTATTTCCAGCCGCCGCCCTTGCCGTTGTCGTCGCCAAACAGCGTCAGCCAGGCGGTGACGTCGAAGAAGCCGGTGCCCGAGGAGGCGGGGTTGGGCATCACGACCTGGCCCTTGTAGACCGGCTTGGCGAGATCCTTCCAGGTCTCGGGCTTGGGAATGTTGCGCTTCTTGGCTTCCACCGTGTTGAAGCACACGGTCGCACCCCAGACATCCATGCCAAACCAGGCCGGCGGGTTCTTCTTGTCCCGGTACTGGCTCATGATCGCGTCCAAGTTCAGGGGGCGGTAGGGCTCGAGCATGCCGTTCTTGTCCAGCAGGGCCAGGCTGGAGGCCGCCACGCCCATGACGACGTCGGCCTGCGGGTTGGCCTTCTCCGCCAGCAGTTTGGCGGTGATCACGCCGGTGGAATCACGCACCCACTTGACCTCGATGTCGGGGTGCACCTTGTTGAAGGCCTCCTGGTAGGCCTTGAGCTGGTCGGTCTCGAGCGCGGTGTAGACAAGCAGCTGCGTCTTCTGGGCGAGGGCGGCGCCGGCCGCGAACAGGGCGGCAGCGGCAAGGATGCGGGTGAGCAGACGGGGGGTGCGCATGCGGAACTCTCCTAGGAAGTGGAGCGATTTGCAGGAAAAGTGTCACGATGATGGCATGCGTTGCGTGACACCCGCATGAAGACTTGCCCCAGGGGGCTTCCGTGCGCTGTCCGCATGAGCGGACCCACGTGAGGGTCGCGCGACGCCACAGGGTAGTGGGGCTGCGCCGACGCTGTCAACACTCTATTGCAGATTGTTGACAACTCCGGGCTCCCCGCGGTTCAATGGGGGTCGCGCATGCAGCACCTCCTGAACCTCCTGGCGGCGATCGCCCTGCTTGTCTGGGGCACCCACATCGTGCGCACCGGGGTGCTGCGCCTCTTCGGCGACACGCTGCGCGAGGTGATCGCACGCAGCGTGGGCAACCGGCTGCAGGCGATGCTCGCCGGCATCGCCGTCACGGGCCTGGTGCAGTCGAGCACGGCCACCTGCCTGATCGTGGCCTCCTTCGTCGGGCGCGGCCTCATCGCCACGGCCGCGGCGCTGGCCGTGATGCTCGGAGCAGACATCGGCACGGCCGCCATGGTCGTCGTCTTCTCGTTCGACCTCTCGTGGCTCTCGCCGCTGCTGATCTTCGTGGGCGTGGTGCTCTTCATCAGCCGCGAGAAGACGAACGCCGGGCGCCTGGGGCGGGTGATCATCGGCGTGGGGCTGATCACGCTGGCGCTGCACCTGATCGGCGAGGCCACGCGCCCGCTCATCGCCTCGCCGGCGGTGCGCCAGCTGCTCGCCGCGCTGCCCAGCGACATCGGGCTGGACATCCTGGTGGGCGCACTGCTGACGGTGCTGTCGTACTCGTCGCTGGCCATCGTGCTGCTGGTGGCCACGCTAGCCGGCGCAGGCCTGGTGCCCCTGGGCGTGGCGCTGGGCCTGGTGCTGGGGGCCAACATCGGCAGCGGGGTGCTCGCGGTGCTGTCCACCTCGCGTGCGGACGTGGCCACGCGGCGCCTGCCGGTGGGGAGCCTCGCCTTCAAGGTGGCCGGCGCGGTGCTCGCATTGCCTTTCATTCCGTGGGCGGTTGAGTGGGTGCCTCAGCATCTCGCAGCCGTGCCGGCCCAGGTGGTGGCCTTCCACCTGGCCTTCAACCTCCTGCTGGCCGCCACCTTCATCGGTTTCACGCGGGTGCTGGCCCGCGCGCTGGAGCGCTGGATGGTGGCGCCGCCCAAGCCCGTCTCGCAGAGTCGTCCGCGTCACCTCGACCCGGTGGCCTTGTCGACGCCGACGCTGGCCATCGGCTGCGCAGCGCGCGAGGCGCTGCACCAGGCCGACGTGGTGGAGACCATGCTGCGTGGCGTGATCGACGTCATCAAGACCAATGACCTCACGTTGGCCGAGGAACTGCGCCGGCTGGACGACACGGTCGACGAGCTCTACTCGGCCATCAAGTTCTACCTCACGCAGATCTCGCGCGAGGCGCTGTCCGAGCGCGAGGGCCGGCGCTGGACGGACATCGTCTCCTTCACGATCAACATGGAGCAGATCGGCGACACCATCGAGCGCGTGCTGCAGGACGTGGAGGACAAGAAGATCCGCAAGGGCCGCAGCTTCTCGGAGGCCGGCATGGCCGAGATCTGCCACATGCACGAGCGGCTGCTGGCCAACCTGCGGCTGGGCATGAGCGTGTTCCTGGACGGCCGGGTGCACGACGCGCGTAAGCTGCTGGAGGAGAAGGCGCGCTTTCGCGACCTCGAGCGGGAATACGCAGCGCGCCACATCGCGCGGCTGCAGGACAACACCGCGCAGAGCATCGAGACGAGCAGCCTCCACCTGGACCTCATCAGCGAGCTCAAGCGCATCAACTCCCACATCTGCTCGATCGCCTACCCGATCCTCGACTCGGCCGGCGCACTGGCCGACACGCGCCTGCGCGACTCGCGCCTGGCCGAGCTCGGCGACGGGCCGGCGGCCTGAGGCCCGGGGCTCGCAGGGCGCCGCGCGGTGGAGACCTTCGTCGTCGTCGCGGTGCTCGTCGGGGCACTGCTGCACGCTGGGTGGAATGCCCTCGTGAAGGCCGGTGGCGACAAGGAGCTCGATGTCGCGCTCGTGCACGGCCTGGGGGCTGTCGTGTGCCTCCCGCTGCTGGCCTACACGGGTCTTCCTCCGCGCGAGTCGTGGCCCTTCCTGGCCACCTCGCTGTGCATCCACGTGGCCTACTACGTCACGCTCACCGGGGCCTACCAGCACGGTGACCTGGGTGCCACCTATCCGATCATGCGCGGCAGCGCGCCGATGCTCGTGGCACTGGGCAGCAGCACCTTGCTGGGCGAATCCCTGTCGGGGCCGGCCTGGCTCGGGGTGTGCGCGATCACGCTGGGCGTGATGCTGGTGGGGCTGGCCCGGCCCGCCCAGGCGCTGCACCACAGGCGTGCCGTGGGGTTCGCCCTGGCCAATGCCTGCGTGATCGCCGGCTACACCTTCGTCGACGGCAGCGGCGTGCGCGCGGCCACCGCTGCCGGCGGCACGGCCGCCGCCTACGTGGTGCTGCTGTTCGTGCTCGACGGCGTGCCCTACCCGGCGCTGGTGGCCTGGCGGCGCCGCGCCGGCGATCGGGCGGCGATGTGGGCCTACGCCCGCCAGCGCTGGCTGCTGGCCACGCTGGGCGGGCTGGCGTCGCTGGGTTCCTACTGGATCGCGCTGTGGGCGATGACGCGCGCCCCCGTGGCGGCGGTGTCTGCGCTGCGGGAGACCTCCGTGCTCTTTGCCACCGTGCTGTCGGTGCTCGTCCTCAAGGAGCGCTTCGGCCTGCAGCGGGCCGCGGGCGCGGTGGTGATCGTGGGCGGCGTGGTGGCGCTGCGCCTGAGCTGAACAACGAACCCGGTAATCGGGGCACGAAGATGATGAATCTCGACGGGGTACCGAGGGCCTTCAAGGTGGTGCGTACCGACCGCGAACTCGAAATGGGTCGTGTGGACGAGGCCCTGCGGGCCGCTGGTGGCCAGGTGGTGCTGCTGCCCGACGGCACGCCCGAGACCGTGCTTGCGCGCGAGGTGGCCGACGCCGACCTGCTGCTGATGTGCTACGCCCGCATCAGCGCTGACGTGATCGCGGCGGCCACTCGCCTGAGGGCGATCGTGAAGTACGGCGTGGGCATCGATGCCATCGACATCGATGCCGCTCGCAGGCGCGGCATACCGGTGGTCAATGTGCCGGCCTACGCCGAGGAGACGGTGGCCGAAGGGGCCTTCATGCTGCTCATGGCACTCCTCAAGCGGGTCAAGCCGATCCAGCAGGCCATGCAGGGCGAGGGCTGGATCTGGCCCGAGGCACGCTGGCTGGCCCACGACCTGGCCGGCCGCACCCTGGGCCTCGTGGGTTGCGGGCGCATCGGGCGCAGCATGGCGCGCATGGCGGCGGGCTTTCGGATGCGGGTGCTGGCTTTCGACCCTCATGTGCCGCCCGAGGGTTGGCCGACCGGGGTGGAGCGCTGCGAGTCGCTCGCGGCCATGCTGCCGCGCTGCGATGCGGTCTCGGTGCACTGCGTGCTCAACGCGCAGACGCGCCACCTGCTCGGCGCCCGGGAACTCGCGTGGCTCCCGCCCGCAGCGGTGCTCGTGAACGTCTCGCGCGGCGAGATCGTGGACGAGGCGGCGCTCGTGCAGGCCTTGCAGGCCGGTCGACTCGGCGGGGCCGGGCTGGACGTCTACGGCCAGGAGCCCCTGGCGCGCAGCGGCCACCCGCTGTCGCCGCTGTACGAGATGGGCAACGTGATCCTGTGGCCGCACCTGACCTTCTACACGCACGAGGCGATGCGCCGCCTGGAGGACGAGACGCTCGCGCGCTGCGCCGAGGCGCTGCGGGGCGAGCCCGTGACCGTGCACTCCGGCGACCCGCGGCTGCGCGCGCAGACCCAGGGGGTGCGCTTTGTGGACTGAGTTTGCAGATTGTTGACAATCAGACGTTGCAGCCCGTAGGATCTCTCTCCATGTCCGTGCGCTCCGCTTCGAGCCTGGCCGACGCCCCTTCAGCGGCGGCGCAGGCGCTGGACGTGCTGCGCGAGCACTCGCTGTCCTCGCTGGCGCAGCGCGAGCTCGAGCGGCGCATCATCTCCGGCGAGATTCCGGCGGGCTCCAAGCTCAACGAGGTGGAGGTGGCCACGGCGCTGGGCGTGTCGCGCGGGCCCGTGCGCGAGGCCTTCGCGGCGCTGGGCCAGGCCGGCCTCGTGCGCGTGGAGAAGAACCGCGGGGTCTTCGTGCGCCAGGTTTCGCTGGACGAAGCCAACGAGTTCTACGAGGTGCGTGCCGCCCTTGAGGGGCTGATCGGCCGGCTGGCGGCGCGGCGCATCTCCCTGGACGAGATCGAGCAGCTGCGCGCCCTGGTCAAGCGCATGCACCAGGTGCAGAAGGGTCGCCGCCCCGAGGAGTACTTCGTACTCAACGTCGACTTCCACGATCGCCTCGCGCGTGCGGCCCGCAACAACGCGCTGCTCGCGCACTACCGGGGCGTGGTCAACCAACTCGACCTGTACCGCCGCGCCACGATCTCGCGCAGCGTCGAGAACATCCCGCTTTCCACCGAGGAGCACCAGGCCATCGTCGAGGCCGTCTCGGCGCGAGACGAGGTGCGCGCAGAGGCCCTGCTGACGGCGCACGTGCTGGCCAGCCGGGCGCGCCTGCATGCCTCGCTTGGCACGACAGGAGTCGCCTGAAGCCCCGCTGCCTGCGCTGCTCCAGCCTTTGCCTGGCCCGCTCTTTCCTCTCTTCCTTCCCCCCTTCCTTCTTTCCTTTCACCCTCACCCGTACCAAGAAGAAACCATCCGATGAGCACGAATCCCTCCTCCGTCCACGTCAACGGCACCGACTACCGCTGGCCCTTGCGCCCGGTCGTCGTCGTGTGCATCGACGGCGGCGACCCGGCCTACCTGCGCCAGTTCCTGGCCGACGGTTCGATCCCGAACATCGCGCGCTTCGTGCAGGAGGGCTACGCTGCCGTGGCCGATGGCTCCATGCCGTCGTTCACGTGCCCGAACAACATGTCGATCATCACGGGCACGCCGACCTCCAAGCACGGGATCTCCGGCAACTTCTACCTCGACACCGCCACGTGGCAGCCGGTGGTGATGACGGGCCCGGAGCTGCTGCGCGGCGACACCATCATCACCAAGTTCGCGCAGGCCGGCGCGCGGGTGGTCTCCATCACCGCCAAGGACAAGCTGCGCAAGCAGCTCGCCAAGGGGCTGGACTGCGCCGGCGGGCGCCACGTGTCGTTTTCCACCGAGTTCGTCGAGCGCTGCACGCTGGCCGAGAACGGGATCGAGAACGTGCTCGACTTCATGGGCATGGACAAGCCCGGCATGTACTCGATGGAGCTCTCGCTCTTCGTGCTGGAAGCGGGCCTGAAGCTGCTGCAGGAGCGCCGCCCCGAGCTGCTCTACCTCTCGCTGACGGACTGGGTGCAGCACAAGTGGTCGCCCGAGGAGGAGGATGCGCGCACCTTCTATCGCAAGCTCGATGACGTGTTCGGGCGCCTGGCGGCGCAGGACGTGACCCTTGCGCTCACGGCCGATCACGGCATGAACGACAAGAGCAACGCGGCCGGCGAGCCCAACGTCATCTGGCTCCAGGACATCCTGGACGAGAAGTTCGGCAAGGAGGAGTGTGTCGTCATCTGCCCGATCACCGACGCCTTCGTGGGCCACCACGGCTCGCTCGGCGGCTTCGTGCGCGTGTGGTCGCGCGGCAAGGTCTCGGCGCGCGAGATCATTGCCCACATCGGCGGCATCGACGGCATCGAGTCGGCGATGGACCGCGAGACGGCCTGCCGCGTCTTCGACATGCCGCACGACCGCGAGGCCGATGTGGCGGTGGTCTCGCGCCACGACGTGTGCATCGGCAGCTCGCGCGACCGGCATGACCTCGCGGGCCTCAAGGGCAACCGGCTGCGCACGCACGGCGGTGTCTCGGAGGCCAAGGTGCCGTTCATCGTGAACCGGCCGCTGAACGATGCCTACCGGCTCAAGGCCGCGGGCATGCCGCTCAAGAGCTACCAGATCTTCGACTTCGCGATCAACGGCACGCTGTGAGCGCCACCATGCATCCCACCGAAGGCCTGGTGGCCGTCTACGACCGGCCCAACGCACCGTTCGAGCTGCGCATGTTCCCCATCCGCGAGCCGCGCCCCGGCGAGGTGCTCGTGAAGGTGCGCATGTGCACGATCTGCCGCTCGGATGTCCACTCCTACCTCGGCCACCGGCCCAACCCCACGCCGGGCGTGCTGGGCCACGAGATCATCGGCACGATCGTGGCGCTGGGCGACGGCGTGACGAAGGACATGCGGGGCGACCCGCTGCGCGAGGGCGACCGCATCACCTGGAGCGAGTACTTCATCCCCGGTGACAACTACTACACCGAGGTGCTGGACCTGCCGCAGAAATCCCCGGGCGTGGACAAGTACGGTCATATGGCCGTCACGACCGAGCCGCACCATCACGGGGGATTCGGACAGTACTGCTACATCGTGCCCCGCTCGTGGATCCTGCGCCTGCCCGACGAGCTCTCGGACGCCGAGGCCACCCCGGTGAACTGCGGCGTGGCCACCGTCATGTGCGTGACCGAACAGGCCGAGATCCGCATGGGCGACTCGGTCGTGGTGCAGGGCCTGGGCCTGCTGGGGCTGTACGCCTGCGCGATTGCCAAGGCGCGTGGGGCCCGGCTCGTGATCGGGCTGGACACCGTGGCGGCGCGCCAGGAGCTGGGCAAGCGCTTCGGCTGCGACCACGTCTTCGACCCTTCCTCCATGACCGAGGCCGAGCTCGTCAAGAAGGTGAAGGCCCTGTGCAAGCCCGAAGGCGCCGATGCGGTGATCGAGGTGTGCGGCTACCCGAGCGTGATCCCTTCGGGCATCCAGATGCTGCGCACGGGCGGGCACTACGTGCTGGGCGGCGTGGTCAACCCGGACTCCTTCGTGAGCCTCGACGTCAACCAGATCCTGCGCAAGCTCATCACCTTGCGCGGCGTGCACAACTACCACCCGCGCCACCTCATCGAGGCGCTGGACTTCGTGACCGTGAACCGTCATCGCTTTCCCTTCAAGGACCTCGTCGACGGGGTCTACCCGCTGGACAAGGTGGGTCAGGCGATGAAGGATGCGGAGGATCGCAAGGTGCTGCGCGCGGCGATCGTGCCCTGACAACCCCACCCCAAGAGGAGACACCATGACCCCCCGATTCCTGCGTCGATTCCTGCTGGCTGCCGCTGCGCTCGCGGTGGCCGCCCCCTCCCTGGCCCAGCCCAAGTGCGAGGACCCGCGGGTGCTGAAGTTCTCGCTCGTGCCGACGCAGGACTCGGTGCGCGAGCTCACGTACTACAAGCCCATCCTGGACATGCTGCAGAAGAACACGGGCAAGCGCATCGAGTTCTACATGCCCACCTCCTACTCGTCGGTGGTGGAGGCGCTCCTGGGCAAGTGGGTCGACGTGGCCGTGCTCGGGCCCGAGAGCTACGTCATCGCCAAGTCCAAGGAGCCGACGGTGGAGGTGTTCGCCACCTACTCGCGCCTGAAGAACGGTATCCAGGATGCCGGCCCGGGCTACAAGGCCGCGCTCATCACCAAGAAGGGCAGCAAGTTCAGCGATGTGGCCTCGCTCAAGGGCGGGGTGCTCGCCCTGGTCGATCCGGCCAGCACCTCCGGCGGCCTGGTGCCCGAGAAGGTGTTCCCGAAGTCGGCCAACACGCCGCCGCTGAAGACCTACTTCTCGCGCGTCGTGTACTCGGGCGGGCACGATCTCTCCGCCATCGCCGTGTCCGAGGGCAAGGTCGACGCCGCGTTCGTGGCCACGCACCGCTTCATGGAGACGGTCAACGCCGGCAAGGTCAAGCTGGAGGACTTCAACATCCTGTGGCAGTCGCCGCTGATCCCGCAGGATCCGTTCGTGTTCCGCAACACGCTGTGCGATGACCTGAAGAAGAAGATCGCCGACACCTTCCTCTCGGTGGATCAGACCGAGGACGGCAAGAAGTACCTGGCGAACGTCAAGTCCGAGAAGGTCGTGCGCATGACCGACAAGGACTACGACATCGTGCGCGACGCGCAGAAGTAAGCCTTTCGCGATGACTCAGGCGAGCGTGAACACGGCGGCCCGGGCCGCCGTGCTGGAGGTGCGCGACCTCAAGGTCAGCTACACCGCCGGCAAGGAGATCCTCAAGGGCATCAGCTTCGATGTTGGCCCGGAGGAATTCGTGGCCATCATCGGACCGAGCGGGGCGGGCAAGTCGACGCTGATCCGTTGCGTCAACCGGCTGGTGGAACCCACCGGCGGGCAGGTGCGCTTCAACGGCACGGACCTGCTGGCCCTGCCCGAGGGCGAGATGCGCCGCCAGCGCCGCAACATCGGGATGATCTTCCAGGAGTTCAACCTGATCGATCGGCTGTCGGTGATGGACAACGTGCTCACGGGGCGCCTGGGCTACATGGGCAACTTCAGGAGCCTGTTCCGGCTGTACGGGAAGGACGACGTGGCCCAGGCGGTCGCGCTGCTTGACCGGGTGGGCCTCATCGACCACCTGGACAAGCGCGCCGACGCGCTGTCGGGTGGGCAGCGACAGCGCGTGGGCATCGCCCGGGCGCTGATCCAGGCTCCCAAGCTGCTCCTGGTGGACGAGCCCACCTCGGCACTCGACCCCAAGATCTCGCGCGAGGTGATGGGGATGATTCGCGGCATCGCGCGCGAGTTCCAGGTGCCGGTGCTGTGCAACATCCACGACGTGGACCTGGCGCTCGAGTTCTGTGACCGCGTGATCGGGCTGCAGGACGGCATCAAGAAGTTCGACGGACCGCCCAGCAGCGTGGACAAGCATGCGCTGGCCGACATCTACTCGATGGAGGTGCTGTGAGCAGCGCGGCCGTGCTCGACACGGCGCGCCACGCCGTGCGCATCGAGCAGCTGGAGGCTGCCATGCGCCGGGCCCGCACCTGGCGCTACCTGCGCTATGCGCTGATCGCGCTGGTGGTGGGCTGGAGCGTGGAGGCGATCGTGGTCGGCGACACCGACTGGAGCCGCATCACGGCCGAAGGCCTGGCCAAGGGGGCGGCGCGCTTCATCGCCTTCGATGCCTCGATCCTCGCGGACATGTGGCAGCCGGCGCTGGAGACGGTGCTGATGGCCACGATCGCCACCATCCTCGGGGCCTTCATGGCCATCCCCGTGGCCTGGCTGGGGGCGATCAACATCTCGCCGCTCGGGCGTGGCACCTATCTCTTCGGCCGCACGCTGATGACGCTTTCGCGCTCGGTGCACGAGGTGGTGTGGGGGCTCGTCTTCGTGGCGGCGGTGGGCCTGGGCGCGCTGGCGGGCGTGCTGGCCATGGCGGTGCGCTCCATCGGCTTCATCAGCAAGACGGTGGCCGAGGCCATCGAGGACGTGAACCAGGGGCCCGTGGAAGCGATGCGCGCCACGGGCGCCAACCGCTTCCAGGTGCTGATGTTCGGCATCGTGCCCCAGGTGTTGCCGGTGGTGATCGGCAACGTCATCTTCGAGTGGGATGTGAACATCCGCCGCTCCACCATCATGGGCCTGGTGGGCGCAGGGGGCCTGGGGCTCGCGCTGCACCGGCAGATGGCGAGCTACAACTACGGCGGCATTGCCACCGTGATCCTCGTGATCCTGCTGCTGATCGTCTTTGGCGAGTGGTTCTCGGCCTGGGCGCGCAAGCGCGTGATCTGAGGAGCTGCAACCCATGAGCGTGCCAGTCTCCGCCCCGCGTGGGCCCTTGCCCGGGGGCCCGGACGGTTCCGATGGCGCACCCAGGCCCCTGCCTGAGTGGAGCCGCTTCCGCTTTCCGCAGAGCCTGTACAAGTACGGGGCACTGCTTGGCTCACTGGCCTTCGTGTGGTGGGCGCTGGATGTGCTGCGCATCGATGTGGAGCGCCTGCCCGGCCTCTTCGAGCGCCTGGGCACGGTGCTCGCCACGCGCTACTGGCCGCCCGACCTGAACCGCATCACGCAGCCCGACTTTCTGGCCTCCGTGGTGGACACCTTCCAGATGTCCTACGTGGCCACCGTGGTCGGGCTGCTGCTCGCTGTCCCGCTGGCCTGGTTCGCCTCCTTCAACATGACACCCAGCCGGCGCGTGCTCTACCCGGCGTGCCGCCTGGTGGTGATGGCCTGCCGCTCCGTGCACGAGATGATCTGGACCATCGTGCTCGTGGCCATCGTGGGCTTCGGCATGCTGCCGGGGACGCTGGCGATGACGCTCTTTTGCATCGGCTTTGGCGGCAAGCTGATGGCCGAGGCGATCGAGGCCATCCGCAAGGGCCCGGTGGAGGCGATCCGTGCCACGGGTGCCGGGCACCTCAAGGTCTTCGTCTACGCCGTGCTGCCGCAGGTGCGCGTGGCCTGGGCCGGCATCGCCATCTACACCTGGGACGTGGTCTTTCGCGCCTCCACCGTGGTGGGCTTCTTCGGCGCCGGCGGCATGGGCCACTACCTTCGCGAGAGCGTGCAGCGCGTGGAGTCGCGCGAGGTGAGCGCGATCATCCTGACGATCGTGGCGATCGTGATCGTGGCCGAACTGTTCTCCGCCTGGATCCGTTCGCGCATCGCGCGGGCGCTGGCCTGAACCGGTTCCCAGCCGCCTGCCGACGCCGCCGCCCACCATCCAAGACTTCAACGTGTGCGCCCGCTCGCACGCATGTATCCAAGAGGAACCCCCCAGATGTCCCGAGCCTCCGTGATCGACACCCCGCGCCGCGAGCCCATGCGCATCGCCGGCGACCTCGTCCACTCCGACCGCGTGATCGAGGTGCGCTACCCCTGGACCGGGGAGGTCGTGGCCACCGTGCCCAAGGCCAGCGTGGAAGACGTGCGCCGCGCCTTTCGCATCGCGCGCGAATACCAGCCCACGCTCACGCGCCACGAGCGCTACAAGATCCTGATGAAGGCCGGCGACATCATCGCCTCGCGCAAGGCCGAGATCGCACGCACCATCACGCTCGAGTCGGGCCTGTGCATCAAGGACACCACCTATGAGGTGGGCCGCGCGTCGGATGTGCTGCTCTTTGCCGCGCAGCACGCGCTGCAGGACGATGGGCAGTGCTTCTCGTGCGACCTCACGCACCACGGCAAGCAGCGGCGCGTGTACACGATGCGCGAGCCCATCATGGGCGTGATCTCGGCCATCACGCCCTTCAACCACCCGCTCAACCAGGTGATCCACAAGGTGGCCCCCTCGGTGGCGACGAACAACCGGATGGTGCTCAAGCCGACCGAGAAGACGCCGCTGTCCGCACTGCTGCTGGCCGACGTGCTGTATGAGGCCGGGCTGCCCGGGCCGATGCTCACCGTGCTCACGGGCGACCCCCGTGAGATCGCCGACGAGATGCTGACCAACGAGCACGCCGAGATCGTGACCTTCACGGGTGGCGTGCCGATCGGCAAGTACATCGCCTCCAAGGCCGTCTACAAGCGCCAGATCCTGGAGCTCGGCGGCAACGACCCCATCATCGTGCTCGACGACGCCGACGTGGAGAAGGCCGCCGACCTCGCGGCAGGCGGTTCCTACAAGAACTCGGGCCAGCGCTGCACGGCCGTCAAGCGGATGTTCGTGCACGAGAAGATCGCCACCGACTTCACCGAGGCGCTGCTGGCGCGCACGCGTGCCTGGACCTACGGCGATCCGCTGGACCCGAAGGTGGACATGGGCACCGTCATCGACGAGCAGGCCGCCCGGCTCTTCGAGCGCCGCGTCAACGACGCCGTGGCGCAGGGCGCGCGGCTGCTGCACGGCAACGTGCGCGACGGCGCCTCGTACTCGCCCACCCTCATCGACAAGGTGCGGGGCGAGATGGAGGTGGTGCGCGAGGAGACCTTCGGCCCGGTCTCGCCGGTGATGACCTTCAAGGATGTGGACGACGCCATCCGCCAGGTGAACTCCACCGCCTTCGGCCTGTCTTCCGGTGTGTGCACGAACCGGCTCGACGACATCATGCGCTTCGTCAAGGAGCTCAACGTGGGCTCGGTGAACGTGTGGGAGGTGCCGGGCTACCGGCTCGAGGTGACGCCCTTTGGCGGCATCAAGGACTCGGGCCTGGGCTACAAGGAAGGCGTGCAGGAGGCCTGCAAGAGCTTCACGAACACGAAGACGTATTCGCTGCCTTGGTGAGGCAGGCGGCAACGAGCCCAGGGTCGAGCCGGCCGGGCGCGATGCCGGGTGCACACATGCGGACGAGCCCGCGACCGGTGTCATCGCACCGCCACGCAGGCCGTTCATCCTGGGAGGGCGCTCCGGCCGTGCCGGTTCTTTCAAGGAGATGACGATGCGACACATAAGCGTGATCACGAGGCGTCTGGCGCTTCTGGCCTGCGGGGCCTGGGTGGCGCTGGCGTGGCCACTGGCGGCCCAGGCGCAAACGCGTGAGCTGCGCGTGGGCGTGGCCTCGCACGTGCGCTCCCTGGACGTGAACGAGGCCACGGGCAACAACGAGGCGCAGTTCCTGCACAACATCTTCGATACGCTCATCGAGCGCGACAACCACGCCGCGCCGCTGAAGTTCGTGCCGGGCCTGGCCACGAGCTGGAGGATGGTGGCGCCGGCCACGATGGAGCTCAAGCTGCGCGACGGCGTGGTGATGCACGACGGCACGACGATGGACGCGGAGGACGTGAAGTACTCGCTCGAGCGCGTCTTCCAGCCGAAGGACCCGCGCTTTCGCGCCTCCAATGGCCGCTTCTTCTACAACTTCAAGTCGGTGGACGTGGTCGACCGGCTCACGGTGCGCATCCACACCCATCGCCCCGACCCCCTGATGGAGACGCTGCTGTCGGCGCGCAACGCCGGCATCACTTCCAAGGAGTACGTGGAGAAGGTGGGCCTGGATGCCTCGGCCCTCAAGCCCGTGGGCACGGGCCCCTACAGGGTGGACGTGCTCAAGCCCAATGAGCAGGCGGTGCTGGTGCGCCATGACCGCTTCTGGGGCGAGCGGCCTCCCTTCGACCGCATCACCTACGTGCGCATTCCCGAAGTGGCCGCGCGCATCACCGCGCTTGTCAACAAGGAGGTGGACTTCATCACCAACGTGCCCCCGGACCAGGAGGCGGCCGTGCGGCGCGTGCGCGGCTACAAGATCGTGGGCGCGGCCATGCCGATCTTCCACATCTGGGTGATCAACATGAGCCACCCGCAGATGGCCAATCCGGATCTGCGCAAGGCGTTGAACCTGGCCATCGACCGGGAGCTGCTCGTCAAGGCGATGTGGGGCGGGCGCGGCAAGGCCCCCAAGGCGCACCAGTTCACCGAGTACGGCGAGCCGATGTACATGCCCGACCTCAACTTCTACCGCCACGACCCCGAGGCGGCCAAGGCGCTGCTCAGGAAGGCGGGCTACAAGGGCGAGCCCATCGAGATCGTCTTCTTCCCCGAGTACTACCTGTATGGCGATCTCGGTGCGCAGGCCGTGGCCGACATGTGGAAGAAGGTGGGCATCAACGTCAAGCTCAAGCAGAGCGAGGCTTTCTTCGGCAGCGGAGACCACACCAACGTGCACATGCGTCCGTGGTCCAACCCGCTGTACTACCCGGACCCGATGGGCGTCTTCGACACCCACTGGTCGCCCAGCTCCTGGGTGACGCAGCGCGGGTTGTGGAAGCCTTCCAACCCCGACTGGAAGGCCACCTACGAGAAGGCGCGCTTCGCCTCCGATGCGAAGGAGCGGCAGGGCGCCTACCGCAAGCTGCTCGAGATGGCCGATGCCGAGAGCGGCTGGATCATGCTGTATCAGCCCTACGAGGGCTACGCGATGCGTGAGGACATCGACTGGCGCATCCCCACGGCGCAGCGACCCTACGAGCTCACGTTCCGCGCCGGGCAGGTGGCCGTCAAGGGTCGATGACGCCGGCGCCTGCCACCCACCGAGTGGAGCCAGCACCGGCCACGCCTGTCGCATGATCCGCTTCCTCATGTGGCGCCTCGGGCGGGCCGTGCTCACGGTCCTCCTGGTTCTGGCGGCGTGCTTTGCCGCGATCCGCATGACGGGCTCGCCGGTGGACCTGCTCTACGGTGACGGCGCGACGCCCGAGCAGATCGTCGAGCTCGAGCGCGAGTGGGGCCTGGATCGTCCGCTGCCCGAGCAGTTCGCCCTCTATCTGCGCAACCTGGCGCGCGGCGAATTCGGGACGAGCATCGTGGAGCGCAGGCCCGTCACTGCCGTGTACGCCGAGCGGCTGGCCCCGACCCTGCAGCTGGCCGCGCTGGCGCTGGTGCTGGGCACCGTCGTCGGGCTGCCACTGGGGATGGCCAGCGCTCTTTGGCGGGGGCGCGCCGGGGCACGCGTGGCGATGGGCTTCACGTTCCTGGGCTATGCGGTGCCGCACTTCATCATTGCCATCGTGCTCATCCTCGTCTTCGGCTACCACCTGAACTGGCTGCCGAGCACGGGGGCGAGCACGCCAGCGCACTACGTGCTGCCGGCCATCACGCTTGCACTGCCGCTGATGGCGGTGAACGCGCGCTACATGCGCAGCACGCTCCTGGACGTGCTCAACCAGGACTACGTGCGCACCGCGCGTGCCAAGGGCCTGCACGAGCCCCGTGTGATCGGCCTGCACGCGATGCGCAACGCGGTGCTTCCGCTGATCACCGTGCTCGGCCTGGAGGTGGCCGGGCTCGTCAACGGTTCGCTCATTGTCGAGACGGTGTTCTCCTGGCCCGGCGTGGGCAAGGTGCTCACGGGCTCGGTGTCTCGGCGCGACTTCCCGATCCTGCAGTTCGGCGTCATCGCCTACGCCTGCGTGGTGGTGGGCGTGAACCTGCTGGTGGACGTGCTGTACGCGGTGGCCGACCCGCGGGTGAGGGTGGAGTCATGAGCGGTCCTGTTGCCGCCTCTGCGCCCCCGGATCCGCATGCGGGCGCAGACGCCTTGAGGCGGCGGCTGTCCTGGCGGCGCATGCCGCTCACGATCCGCGCCTGCCTGGCGCTGGGCTTGCTGCTGGCTCTCGGGGCGGTGTTCGCCCCGTGGGTCGCGCCGCACGACCCGGTGGCCACGAGCATCCTGGAAAAGCTCAAGCCGCCCTTTTTCCTCGAGGGCTACGACGGCACCCACTGGCTGGGCACCGATCAGCTGGGGCGCGACCTTTACTCGCGCTGCCTGCATGGCATCCGTGTGAGCGTGGGCATCGCGCTGCTGGGCCTGGTGGTGAGCGCGGTGGTGGGCACGGCTGCCGGGCTGGTGGCGGGGCTGCTCGGCGGATGGGTGGACCGGCTGGTGATGATGGTGGTGGATGTCTTCATCACCGTGCCCTTCCTGCTGCTGGTGCTGGTGGGCATCGCTGCCTTCGGCTCGGACATCCCGGTGCTGATCCTGCTCGTGGGCCTGGCGCGCTGGGAGAGCTATGCCCGGATCGTGCGCGGGCAGGTGCTGCAGGTGCGCGAGATGCCCTTCATCGAGGCCAGCCGCTCGCTCGGGGCCTCCACCACCTGGATCGCGTTGCGCCACGTGCTGCCCAACATCGCTTCGCCGCTGATCGTGCTGCTGACGCTGAACTTCCCCTCGATCCTTCTGCTGGAGTCGTCGCTGTCGTTCCTGGGCATCGGCGTGCAGCCGCCCACGGCCTCGCTCGGGCGCATGGTGGGCGACGGGCGCGACCACCTCATCTTCGCCTGGTGGGTCGCGGTGGCGCCGGCAATGGTGATCGTCACCATCACCTTCATCGTGCAGATGGTGGGGGACTGGCTGCGTGACGTGCTCGATGTGAGGGTCGATGACTGACACACCCGTGCTCGACGTGCGCGACCTGCGGGTCGTGCTGCACACCGACTCGGGCGACCTGGCTGCGGTGGACACCGTGAGCTTCACTGTCGCGGCAGGCCGCACGCTGGCCCTGGTGGGAGAGTCCGGGGCGGGCAAATCGATGACCTCGCTGGCCCTGATGCGCCTGGTGGGAAAGGGGCCCCGAGGCCAGGGCGTGACGCTGGGCGGGCAGGTGTGGCTCGACACCGGGCCCGGGCACCTCGGGCGCGTGGAGCTGCTGGCCGCGTCTCTGGCCGACATGCAGGCCCTGCGCGGGCGGGCGCTGGCGATGGTCTTCCAGGAGCCGATGACCTCGCTGAACCCGGTGTTCCGCGTGGGCTGGCAGATCGCCGAGGCGATCGTGCGCCACGAGGGGCTGGGATGGTCAGCTGCCGAGCGCCGGGCGCTCGAGATGCTGCAACTCGTGGGCATTCCGGACCCGCAGGCCCGGATGCGTGCCTATCCCCACGAACTGTCGGGCGGCATGCGCCAGCGCGCGATGATCGCGATGGCGCTGGCCTGCCGGCCGCGACTGCTCATTGCCGACGAGCCCACCACTGCGCTGGACGTGACCGTGCAGGCCCAGGTGCTGGCACTGATGCGCCGGCTGCAGCGGGAGCTGGGTACGGCCTTGCTCTTCGTCACGCACGACCTGGGCGTGGTGGCGCAGATGGCCGATGAGGTGGCGGTGATGTACGCCGGGCGCATCGTCGAGCAGGCGGGCGTCCAGGAGCTCTTCCACGCTCCGCGGCATCCGTACACGGCCGGGCTGCTGCGCTCCATGCCCAGCGTGGTCGGGCGACCCGACGGATCGATGGTGGAGCCCGTCCGGGGCTCGATGCCCCTGCTGGCGCGGCTGCCTGCCGGGTGCGCGTTTCACCCCCGGTGCGACCATGCGCAAGCCGGCCGCTGCACGCAGTCCATGCCGGCGCTGGCCGAGGCGGCGCCGGGCCATGCCGTGCGCTGTGCGCGGGCCGGAGAGATCGAGGTGGCGCAGTGAGCACGACAACCCCGCCTCGCGAGCTCCTGGTGGCGCACGGCGTGTCCACCTGGTTCCCGGTCGGGCGCTCGGGGTGGCGCCCGCGCATGCTGCGCGCGGTCGACCAGGTCGACCTGGCGATCCGCGAGGGTGAGGTGCTGGCGCTCGTGGGCGAGTCTGGCTCGGGCAAGACGACCTTGGGCCGTACGCTGCTGCGCCTGGTCGAACCCACGGCTGGCCGCATCACCTTCGATGGCCGCGAGCTCACGGGCATGCCCGGGGCCGAGCTGCGCGCGCTGCGCAGGCAGATGCAGGTGGTGTTCCAGGATCCTCTGGCCTCGCTCGACCCGCGCATGTCGGTGGGGGAGATCGTGGGCGAGGGGCTGGCCTTGCACCGTGTAGGCACGCGCGCCGAGCGCGCCGCACGCGTGGCCGAGGTGCTGCAGCTGGTCGGGCTGGAGGCTTCGTTCGCGCAGCGCTTTCCGCACGCCCTGTCGGGCGGCCAGCGCCAGCGAGTGGGCATCGCCCGTGCGTTGGCGCTGGCGCCGCGCTTCATCCTCGCCGACGAGGCCGTGTCCTCGCTGGACGTCTCGGTGCAGGCGCAGATCCTGCGCGTGCTGGCCGACCTGCGCACCCGGCTTGGCCTGACGATGCTCTTCATCACGCACAACCTGGGGGTGGTGCGGATGATGGCTGACCGCGTGGCCGTGATGTACCTGGGCCGCCTGGTGGAGGTCGGGCCCACTGCGCAGGTCTTCGCGCGTCCGGCCCACCCCTACACGCGGGTTCTGCTGGCCAGCGTGCCCGTGCCGGACCCTTCCGTGCGTGCCCAGTGGGAGCCCCAGCCCGGCGAGCCCGCCAGCGGCGTGGACCGTCCCACCGGCTGCGTGTTCCAGTCGCGCTGCCCGTCTGCCACGCCGGCCTGCGCCACGGCTCAGCCCGCGCTCGAGGAGGCCGGCCCGGACCACCGTGCAGCCTGCATCCGGCTGCACGAGCTGCGCGCCCCTGCTGCGCCATTCGCCCGACCCTGACCGGACACCCCATGCACCGCCAACCTCCCAACGTCCTGCTCGTCGTCATCGACCAGCTGCGTGCCGACGCCTTGCGCTGTGCCGGCCACCTGCAGGCGGTCACCCCCCACATCGACCGACTGGCCGCGCGCGGGGTGCTCTTTCGCCAGCACTATGCGCAGGGCTCGCCCTGCGGCCCGAGCCGTGCCTCGCTGCACACGGGCATGTACGTGATGAACCACCGCGTCATCACGAACGACGCGCCCACCGCGGCCCACCTGAAGACCATGCCGGCCTATGCCCGGGAGCTCGGCTACGAGCCCGCGCTCATCGGCTACACCACCACCGTGCCCGACCCGCGCCAGACGGCGGCGCGCGACCCGCGCTTCACCACCAACTCGATAGCCGGTGGCTGGAACATCGTGCGCGACTTCGAGGATCCGCGCGAGCACTACCTGGCGTGGCTGTCCGGCCAGGGCTACGAGATTCCCGGCAGCTACGAGGAGCTCTTCCGCCCGGGACCGGGCGAGCATGACCCGCGCTGGTTCCCGCCGGCGCCCATCGCTGCCGAGCACACCGACACCGCCTGGTGCGCCGAGGGTGCGCTGGACTACCTGCGCATCCGCACCACACGGCCCTGGTTCCTGCACCTCGGGTTCTTTCGCCCGCACCCGCCGCTGATGCCCTCTGCGCCCTGGCACCGGCTGGTGGACCCTGCCGACCTGCCGCTGCCTGTGCGGGCCGGCAGTGCCGAGGCAGAGGCGGCGGTGCACCCGCTCACGCGCCTGATCCTGGACACCATGAAGGTCAAGAGCGCGATGTACTGGATGCCGGGCCTGGCGCGCGAGCTCGAGCTGGCCGACGTGGCTCGCATGCGGGCGGCCTACCTCGGGCTGCTGGCCGAGGTGGACCACCACCTGGGCCGCATCCTGGATCTGCTGGAGCGCAGCGGCCAGCTCGAGCGCACGCTGATCGTGCTCACCTCCGACCACGGCGAGCAGCTGGGCGACCACCACCTCGTGGCCAAGCGGGGCTACTTTCCGCAGAGCTACCACGTGCCCTGCATCGTGGTGGACCCGCGCCCCGAGGCGGATGCCACGCGCGGCACGCAGGTGCAGGCCTTCACGGAGAACGTGGACATCTTGCCCACGGTGCTGGACTGGCTGGGCCAGGCACGGCCGCGGCCTTGCAACGGACGCTCGCTGCTGCCCTTCACACGCGGGCACACGCCTGCCGGCTGGCGGACCGAGGCGCACTGGGAGTACGACTTCCGCGACCTCGCAGGCGGGCTCGCGCACGAGCGTCTGGGCATCGCGCGCGACGACTGCAGCCTGGCGGTGCTGCGCTCCGGGCAGGCCGCCTACGTGCACTGCGCGGCGCTGCCGCCCTTGCTGTTCGACCTCCAGCGCGACCCGCACTGGCTGCACGATGTGTCGGGCGATCCGGCCTACCGCGAGCTCGCGCTGCACATGGCACGGCGCATGCTGGACTGGCGGCTTTCCGAGGCTGACCGCACGCTCACGGGCTACGCGATCAGCGACGAGGGCCTGAGGCACTTCGATGCCTGACACGTCTGCGGTGGTGTCTGTCGCTCAGGCTGCGGTGCTCTGGGCCACCCGCGCCTCCCGGGCCGCCCCGGCGGCATGCATCTGGCTTGCTGCGGCCTGGATGGCCCCGCCGGTGGCTGCGCAGCTGCTGGCCACGGGTGACCCGCACGCCTCGGGCGCGGTGCTGTGGGCGCGCGTGCCTGCCGCCGGCGCCTTCGTGTTCGAGGTGTCGCAGGAGGCCCACTTCAGTGCGCCGCAGCGCAGGGTGGTGGCACGCGCCGACGAGGACACAGGTCTGACGATGCAGGTGGAAGTCGCGGGACTGGCGTCGGACACGCGCTACCACTGGCGCCTGGTGCAGGCCGACGGCGCGGCAGACGGCACGCCGCTGCCGGCTCGCGCCAGCTTCGTCACTGCGCCTGGACCTGCCGAGCCCCGCCCCGTGAAGCTGCTTTTCGGCGCCGACCTGGGCGGTCAGGGTTATGGACGGCTCATGCCCGGCAACCCCTCCAAGCTCGAGGGCTGGCCCGTCTTCGGGCCGATGCGCGAGGAGAGCGCGGACTTCTTCGTCGCCCTGGGTGACATGCTGTACTCCGACCGCCCGGTCACGGCGCAGGCGCCCGACCCAGCCTATCCCAAAGGCAACGCGTTCCAGATTCCCAAGCCCGGTCCGGGTCACGTGGCCACGCTCGACGACTTCCGCCGCGACTGGCTCTACCACCGCGAGGATCCGCTGCACGACCGCTTCCTGCGCACCACGCCACTCGTGGCCACGTGGGATGACCACGAACTCGTCAACGACAGCGGGCTACCCGAACTGCTCGACGGGCCGACGGCGCAGGACCTGCAGGCCGACGCCCGGCTGCGACAGGGCGACCCCGCGCGGCCGAGGGTGGACGGCAAGCGGCAGGCGGTCTTCTACAACCCGGCCCTGGCCGCTGCAGGGCGCAGGGCGATGTTCGAGTGGAACCCGATCCCGGTGCTGCCGGCCACGGCGCGCGCGGATCCGGCATCTCGCCGCCTCTACCGCAGCCTGCGCTGGGGCGCACACCTGGAACTCTTCGTGCTCGACACCCGCTCGTATCGCGACCCGCGCTACCGGCGCGATACCGACGCCGCACCCAAGACCATGCTCGGTGCGATGCAGAAGGCTTGGTTGCTCGATGGCCTGCGGCGCAGCACGGCGACCTGGCAGGTGGTGGTGAGCTCGGTGCCGCTTTCCATCGAGGGCGGCAGCGAGCGCGATGCGCAGGGCCAGATCTACCGGGACTCATGGCCCGCCGGCAACCCCGGCAATCCGTATGGCTATGCGCGCGAGCTGCGCGAGATCGCACAGGCCATTGCCGCGCGGCCGGGGGCCAATGTGCTCTTCCTCACGGGTGACCAGCACTTCACGAATCTCTTCGCCTACGACGTGAACGGGGATGGGCGCGTCGACTTCCATGAAGCCAATACCGGCTCGCTGCGTGCCGGTGCCGGCAGCGGGCAGGTGGACCTGAACCTCAACCCCAGGCGGCTCTACACAGACGAAGGCCGGGTCGAGCACACCTATGGCGCGCTGCGCATCGAAGGTGAGTCAGGCCGCCTGGTGGTGCAGTTTCACGACGCGGCCGGGCGCGAGCGGCCCGGGGCGCGGCTGGAGCTGGAGCCGCGGCGCTAGTGTGCCCCCGGAGTCGTGCCGGGGATGGGCCTGTCAGTGCGGTGAGCTCACCTCGGGCCAGAAGGGGTTGCTCCACGCCTTGCGCCCCTGTGCATCGACCACGGTGATGCGCCTGAAGCCCTCCTTGCCCAGCTTGGAAGCCTGCAGCCGCACGCGCGTGAGCCCGTGGCCCAGCACCTGCGTGTTGCGCGAGCCCTTGCCCAGCAGGAAGACCCCCACCGCGGGAGAGCACTCGACCTCGACCTCGTCGCCCTCGAAGCGGATGGCGTGGATCTCGGGGCCGGTGGAGGAGTAGTAGTGCCCGGCTTTCAAGGCTTCCACCAGGGCCTCGGGCTCACGGGCTTGGGCATGCACCATGACCCAGCCGCCGAAAGCGTCATCGACCTTGAAGTGCGCGTCGTCACAGGCCAGGGCGTGCAGCCTGCGCCCGCGCGCGAGCAGCTGGTCCAACAGGCCCCAGCCCTGCCCGCGGTCGCTCAGCACGGTGGAGGTGTGGTTGTAGACCTCCATCGCGTGTGCTGCATCGATGCCGTGGGCATCGTCGAGGCCGAGTGAGTACCACTCCGGGTGCACGATGCTGACGAAGGCCCCGGCTGCGGCGCAGCGGGCGGCCAGCTCCTGGGCTGTCTCACCGGCACGGGTGGGCTCGAAGTCGGCCGGCAGCCCGTTGGCCAGCAGGTGCCACTTCTCGCCCAGCGAGGTTGCAGGCACGTGCACCTCCGCGCCGAGGATGGTGGTGAAGCCCGGCGTGCGAAAGGCGGTCGTGTCGGTGACGGGAAAGTCGTACGCCGGCAGGAAGTGATCCGACAGGCAGATGAAGTCGTAGCCGCGCTCGCGGTAGCGGCGGCACACCTCGTCGGCGCCGAGCACACCGTCGGAGTTCGTGGAGTGGGTGTGGAGGTTGCCCTTGTAGAACTGGCCGGGCCGGCCGAAGACGTCGGTCTGCATGGGGGTGGATGTTAGGCCACCCGCGCTCACGGCCGGCCGGTGCGCGGAGCCTGGTAGACCCGCACGTACTCGACCTCCATTGCCAGCGGGAAGGCGTTGTCGTCCACCGGCCCGCCCAGGTCACCGCCTATGGCCACGTTCAGGATGAGGAACATCGGCGCGTCGAAGGGCCAGGCGCGCTTGCCCAGGTCCATCTTGGGGTAGCGCAGGTGGGCATAGCCGTCCACGCCGAAGGTCACGCCGTCGGCAGTCCAGTGCATCTGGTAGTTGTGGAAGGCCGTGCAGGCGGTGGGCAACTGCGCCGCGCCGCTGGTGGCCTGGCCGGCGTGCCCGGCGCTCACGTGCACGGCGCTGGTGACGCGCTGCGGCTGGCTGCCCACGTGCTCCATGATGTCGAGCTCGCCATCGTCAGGCCAGCGCCCGCCGCTGCCCAGCAGCCAGATGGCGGGCCAGCTGCCCTTGCCGCAGGGCATGCGTGCCCGCACCTCGAAGAAGCCGTAGGTCCACTCGGCCTTGCCTCGGGTGATGAGGCGCGCGGAGGTGTAGCCCTGGCCACCCCAGTCGGAGGCCGTGCGCAGGGATTCGCGGCGGGCGCGGATGACGAGCTTGCCGTCCTGGACCTGTGCGTTTTCCAGGCGCGGGCCGGCGTAGTACTGACGCTCGTTGTTGTACCAGCCTTCGCGGTTGCGTACGGTGTCGTGCACCCAGCGCGCGGGATCGGGGTGGCCGGCGGTGTCGAACTCGTCGGCCCAGACCAGGCGGTAGCCGTCCGGAATCCGGAAGTCCGGCGCCGCTTGAACGGGCAGGGACCCGAGCAGGGCGAGCGCGCCAGCGGAGACGACGGACATGAAGCGCCTCCTCGGCGATTGAGACGGGTGCGTGGTGACACAAGTGCGCATGGATCGAATCATGGAGAGGGCTGTGAGATGTCGAGCCTGTTGCCTGCGGCGTCGAACCACAGGGCGCGGGCCGGTTCCGGTGCCAGGCCGACCGCCTGGCCCGCCGAACAGGGCGTGCCGACCCGGGCGTGCAGCAGCTCGGGCAGGCCTTCGCAGCGCAGGTGGAGGATGGATGATTCACCGAGGTTCTCGGCATGCTCCACCACGGCTGGAACGCCCGAGCCTTGCGGCAGCACGCTCAGGTGCTCGGCGCGCAGGCCCAGCTGCGTCGCCCGCGGGTCCGGGTCCGAGGGCTTGGCCGCGTGCGTCCAGAGCATGCGGTGCGCGGCCGAGGCACCCTCGGGCGGCCGCGCC
>CAILKA010000131.1 GCA_903834645.1 uncultured beta proteobacterium | reverse complement strand
GGCCTACAACGGCGACTACATCGCCGACATCGCCGCCGACTTCGCCGCGCGCCAGACCGTCCACGCCGACGACCGGGCCTACACCGCCTCGGGCGACGCGGACGACCTCGAAGGCATCCGCCAATTCGCGGTGGCCTACCTTCGCCACGAGCAGGACCTCGACCTGCAGGCCTTCGGCGTGCACTTTGACCAGTACTACCTCGAGTCGAGCGTCTACACCGACGGCCGCGTGGAAGATGCCGTGCGCCGGCTCGTGGCCTCCGGCCACACCTACGAGCACGAGGGCGCGCTGTGGCTGCGCAGCACCGACTACGGTGACGACAAGGACCGCGTGATGCGCAAGTCCGACGGCACGTACACCTACTTCGTGCCCGATGTGGCGTATCACATCTCCAAGTTCGAGCGCGGCTTCACGAAGGTCATCAACGTGCAGGGCACCGACCACCATGGCACGGTGGCGCGCGTGCGCGCCGGGCTGCAGGCCGCGGGCGTGGGCATCCCGGCGGGCTACCCCGACTACGTGCTCTACAAGATGGTGACGGTGGTGCGAGGCGGCCAGGAGGTGAAGATCTCCAAGCGCGCGGGCAGCTACGTGACGCTGCGCGACCTCATCGACTGGACGAGCCGAGACGCCGTGCGCTTCTTCCTGGCCATGCGCAAGGCCGACACCGAGTTCACCTTCGACATCGACCTGGCGCTCAAGGCCAACGACGAGAACCCGGTCTTCTACGTGCAGTACGCCCACGCGCGCATCTGCTCGGTGCTGGCGCGATGGCGCGAGACGCACGGCGGCGACGAGGGCAGCCTGGCGCAGGCCGAGCTGTCGCGCCTGGTGGCGCCGTCGGAATCGGCGCTCATGCTCAAGCTCGCCGAGTACCCGGGCCTGCTCGAGCGCGCAGCGGCCGACCTGGCGCCGCACGACGTGGCCTTCTACCTGCGCGAGCTCGCCGCGCTCGTGCACAGCTACTACGTGGCCGAGAAGTTCCTCGTCGAGGACGACCCCGCGCTGACGCGTGCACGCATGGCGCTGCTGGCCGCTGCGCGCCAGGTGCTCGCCTGCGCGCTGGCCATCCTCGGCGCCGGGGCGCCCCAGGCCATGGGCCGCGAGGCCGAGGCCGAGGCGGGGGCCGGGGAGGTCACCACATGATGACGCCCAAGCGGCGCTTGCCGCGCGCACCACGCACCGCGCACGCCCGCTTGGCACGCGGGGCCTTCCTGCCGGGCTTCCTGGCGGGGCTGCTCACCGGTCTGGCGGTGGCGCTGGCGGTGGCGCTGTACGTGACACGAACGCCCGTGCCCTTCCTGGACAAGCTCCCTCAGCGCACGGCCGAGCAAGACGCCGCCGAGGCGGCCAAGAACCGCAACTGGGATCCCAACGCCGCGATGCCCGGCAAGGCGGTGCGCCCGCCGGCGACCCCGGCCTCGGCGCCCGCGCAAGCCGGCTCCGCACCCGACTCGGGCCAGGGCGCTGTCACGGCGCCGGGCGGATCGGGTCGCGATCCGGCCGCGATCCTCGCAGGCGCTGCCGTGCCCGCCAAGCCGGCGTCTGCGCCGCGCGGCGAGACCCCGCCCGACGCGAAAGCCGATGCGAAAGGCGCGTCCGCCAAGGCCGACCCGACGGCTGCCGCGCGGCCGGGCGAGCCATTCATCGTCCAAGCCGGCGCCTTCCAGCGCGCCGAGGAGGCTGACGCGCAGCGCGCCAAGCTCAGCCTGCTGGGTCTGGAGGCGCGCGTGGTCGAGCGCTCCCAGGCCGGGGGACGCAGCGTCTACCGGGTGCGCCTGGGGCCCTTCGACAAGGCGTCCGACGCCGAGGCTGCGCGCGAGCGCATCGCGGCATCGGGCATCGAGGCCGTGGTGTTGCGCGCCGAGAAGGCCACGCCTTGAGCCGGGCGGCGCACGGAACCTTCCAGTCGCCCACGGGTCAACCAGGAGGACGTCCCTGCCATTGACGGCCACGCCCCCCACGCTGATTCCAGACTCCTCCCTTCACTCCCATCCATCACGCCGCCATGCACCGCCGCGACTTCTCCTCCTGCCTGGCCACCACGGCAGCCCTGCTGGCCACCGGCCACGCCCACGCCCAGCTCGGCCAGGGCGCCCAGCCCGTGGAGGGCCGGCACTTCGTGCGCGTGAACCCGGCTGCGCCCGTGGGCGCGCCGGCTGGCAAGATCGATGTGGTCGAGTTCTTCTGGTACGGGTGCCCGCACTGCAACACCCTGGAGCCCGCGCTCGAGGCCTGGACGAAGCGACTGGCGCCCGACGTCGCCTTCCGCCGTGTACCGGTGGGCTTCACGGCGGTGCACGAGGCGCACCAGCGGCTGTACTACGCGCTGGAGGCGATGGGGAAGCTCGAGGCCATGCACCGGCGCGTCTTCGCCGCCATCCACCAGCAGTCGCAGCGGCTGGAGCGAGAGGCCGACCAGCTGGCGTTCCTGAAGGCGCAAGGTGTGGACACGACGCGCTTCTCGGACTTCGCCCGCTCCTTCGGCGTGCAGACCAAGATGCGCCAGGCACGCCAGCTCTCCGACGCCTACAAGATCGACGGCGTGCCCACGATCGGGGTGCACGGGCGCTTCTACACCGCGGGCTCGCTCACCGGATCCAATGAGTCGGCGCTTGCCGTGGCGGACTTCCTGATCGGCCGGGTGCGCACGCGCGCCTGAAGCCCGCATCCCGGTTCGGGCACCCCGGTGCGCGGGCTAGAATGGCCTGCAAGTTCCGTGCCGCCCAGCCCACATGCCTGCTTCCTCGTGCTTCGGTCGATCCTGCCTCGCCCCAGGGGCATGCGCTGCCGCGCTGGTGGCGGCCAGCCTGTGGGCAGCCGGGCCGGGCCCGGCGCGCGCCGAGCGCGCCGACCGCAACAAGCCGATGGTTGTCGAGGCCGACCGTGAAGGGACGATCGACACCCAGCGCGGCGTCACCACGTTCAGCGGCAATGCGCTGATCTCGCAGGGCACGATGCTGATCCGGGCCGAGCGGGTCGAGGTGCGCGACCCGCCTGGCGGCGCGCGCAGCGCGCTCGCCCTGGGCACGGTCGCCCAGCCCGCGACATACCGGCAAAAGCGCGACGGCGTGGACGAACACATGGAAGCCCAGGCCGAACGCATCGAATACGACGCGGCCAGCGAGACATTGCGTTTCACCGGGCAGGCCGCCTTGCGGCGGCTGCGCGCCGGCAGCGTCGTGGACGAAACGCTTGGGGCCATCATCACCTGGAACAACCGCAGCGAGACGCTGACGGTGCAAGGCGGCGCACCCAGCGCGGCCAACCCCAGCGGGCGCGTGCGCTCGACCTTCGGACCGGCCGCTCCCAAAGCCGCCTCGGCGCCAGCCGCGCGGGCCGAACCGCTGCCGCTCAAGCCCTCGCGCGCGCTCGCGGAGCCGAAGTGACCCCTCCCGCGCCGGGACAGCGCCTGCTTGCAGCCTCGGGGCTGCAGAAGCGTTACGGCACGCGCCAGGTCGTCCGCGACGTGCACCTGGCCGTCGGCGCGGGTGAGGTCGTCGGACTGCTCGGCCCCAACGGGGCAGGCAAGACGACGACCTTCTACATGGTGGTGGGCCTGGTGCGCGCCGACGCCGGCACGATCGCCATCGACGGCCAGCCGGTGGCGCACCTGCCGATGCACCAGCGCGCACGCATGGGGTTGTCGTACCTGCCGCAGGAGGCGTCGATCTTTCGCAAGCTCAACGTGCAGGAGAACATCCGCGCCGTGCTCGAGCTCCAGCACGGCCCCGACGGCCGGCGCCTGAGCGAGGCGCGCATCGAGGAGCTGCTGCGCACGCTGCTGCGCGAGCTGGCCATCGAGAAGCTCGCCGACACGCCGGCCCTTGCGCTTTCTGGCGGCGAGCGCCGGCGCGTGGAGATCGCGCGCGCGCTGGCCACGCAGCCGCGCTTCATCCTGCTCGACGAGCCCTTTGCGGGTGTCGACCCGATCGCCGTGCTGGAGATCCAGCGCATCATCGGGTTCCTGCGCGCGCGGGGCATCGGCGTGCTCATCACCGACCACAACGTGCGCGAGACGCTGGGCATCTGCGACCGCGCCTACATCATCAGCGAGG
>CAILKA010000130.1 GCA_903834645.1 uncultured beta proteobacterium | reverse complement strand
TGGTCACGCGTGCCGGTGGAGTCCCACGCTACTTCCCGGCCTCCACGGTGCCGCCGGGCGGTACGTCGGCTGCCCTGGCGGCCTGGCAGGGGAGGCTTCAGGCGCTGGCCGCCCATGCCGAGCACCCCTGGAGCGAACCGCTTCTCGTGGAAGCACTCGTGCTGCAGGGCCAGTTGGCCCTTTCCGCCAAGCCGGTCTTCGCTACACTGCCCGCATGAGCACGCCAGAGGCCAGTTCCTTGGTTCCGCTCAGCGCCACCCCGGCTGTGCCGGCTGCAGCGGCTGCGCGTCCGAGCGTCATCCAGCTCGTCTTCAAGGAGCGGGGAGCGCTGTATGCGGCTTACATGCCCGCCCTGACCGATGGCGGGCTGTTCGTGCCGACTCAGCGCGAGTGCCAGCTCGGTGACGACATGTACCTGCTGGTGTCACTCCCGGAAGACCCCCAGCGCTACCCGGTGGCAGGCAAGGTGGTGTGGATCACGCCGCCCAACGCCTCCGGAGGGCGGACGCAGGGCGTGGGCGTGCGGTTTCCGAATGACGACAAGACGCGCGCCCTGAAGTTGCGCATCGAGGAGATCCTGGGCACCTCGCTTGCCTCGGCCAAGCCGACGCAGACGCTCTGAGCGTCCGGCCGGGAGTGCGGCATGTTCGTGGATTCCCACTGCCACCTGGCGTTCCCGGAGCTGAGCGAACGGGTCGACGCGATCCTGAGTGACATGGCCCGGGCGCACGTGGATGCGGCGCTGTGCATCTGCACCACGCTCGAGGAGTTCGACCGGGTGCACGGGCTTGCCGGCCTGCACCCGAACCTGTGGGCCACGGTGGGCGTGCATCCCGACAACGAGGGTGTGAGCGAGCCTTCGGTGCAAGGATTGGCCGAGCGTGCCGCACGGCCCCGGGTGCTCGCCATTGGCGAGACCGGGCTTGACTACTACCGGCTCGGCACCCGCAGCCGCGATGACATGGCCTGGCAGCGCGAACGCTTTCGCGTCCATGTGCGTGCGGCACGGCAGGTGGGGCTGCCGCTGGTCGTGCATACACGCAGCGCAGCCGAGGACACGCTTGGCATCCTCGCAGAGGAGGGTGCTGACGAGGTCGGGGGAGTCTTCCACTGCTTCACCGAGACGCTCGATGTGGCGCGTGCGGCGCTGGACATGGGCTTCTACATCTCGTTCTCGGGCATCCTGACCTTCCGCAATGCTGCCGAGCTGCGGGAGGTGGCTGCCTTGGTGCCGCTCGAACGCTGCCTGATCGAGACTGACAGCCCCTACCTCGCCCCCGTTCCACACCGCGGGAAGGTCAACACCCCAGCCTGGGTGCCCCACGTGGCGGCGGAACTCGCGCGGCTCAAGGGCTTGCCGCTGGAGGAGGTGGCGCGAGCCACCACGCGCAACTTCATTGAGCTGTTCCGGCCGGATCTGTCGTCATGCACGGCCTGGAACCCTGGCGAGGGGGTGGTGCACCGAGCTTCAAAAGCTCATGCATCACTTGAGAAAGCACACGGAGGTGATTCATGAAGATTCTTAAAAGAGTTTCGCAAATCCTTGTGGTGATTTGCTTTTCTGTGTCTTCCCACGGTGGCGCCTACGAGGATTTCTTCCGTGCGATCGAGCTCGATGATTCCCGAACCGTGAGCCGGTTGCTGCAGCGCGGCTTCGATCCGAACACGCCCGATCCCCAGGGCCAGGTCGGGCTTTTCCTGGCCTTGCGTGGTGGGAGTGCCCAGGTGGTCCAGGTGCTGCTTGCTCACCCGGAGCTCAAGGCGGACGCCGCCAACACGACCGAGGAGACGCCGCTGATGATGGCGGCACTGCGCGGGGAACTCGAGCCAGCCAGGCGCCTTCTGGAGCGTGGGGCGAGCCTCGAACGTCCGGGCTGGACGCCGCTGCACTACGCTGCATCGGGCCCGAACCCCGCGTTGGTCAAGCTCCTGCTGGATCGGGGC
>CAILKA010000129.1 GCA_903834645.1 uncultured beta proteobacterium | reverse complement strand
GGCGCACGAAGATGAACTCGTTGCGGAAGTAGCTGCGGTGCAGCAGCTTGGAAGTCACCGAGTTGAAGAAGGTCTCGGCGAGCTCGGGCTGGTGATGGTTGGTGAGCAGCCCGATGTAGTGCAGCTTGGCCTGCTGCCAGGTGTCGGCCGGCAGCGTGGCCGCGTCGAACTCGGCGCGCAGCCGCGCCACGGCCTCGTTCACGCGCTTGTCGTAGAACTCGATGCGCTCGCGCTGCGCGCGCTGCTGGCCGTGCCAGTCGGCGCGCTCGAAACGTGCCTTGGCGCCAGCGCTGGCCTCGCGGAAGAGCCGGTAGTGGCGATCGAAGCCCTCGAGCATCGTGCGCGCGATGGCGAAGGCGCGGCTGTCGGTGAGCTGGTGCGGAAACATCGGGAGCGCCTCCTCGCTCAGTCGGTGTCGTCGTCCGCCGCCGCCTCTGCACCGGCGGCTGCGTCACGCGCATCGCCGCGCGGGTAGCGCTTGAGTGCCGCCGAGAAGACCTCCACCACCACCTCGGGCCGGTCCATCGTCACCTCGAGGTCCTTCAGCAGCCCGTCGCGCAGCCCGTAGATCCAGCCGTGCACGGCCACCGGCTGCCCGCGCGCCCAGGCGTCCTGGATCACGGTGGACAGTGCCACGTTTCCCACCTGCTCGATCACGTTCATCTCGCACAGCACGTCTTCCTGCGCATCGGGGGGCAGGTGGTCGAGCCGCTTGCGGTGGCGCAGCCGCACGTCGTGCACGTGGCGCAGCCAGTTGTCGGCCAGCCCGATGCGCAGGCCGCGCATGGCCGCGCGCACGCCGGCGCAGCCATAGTGGCCCACGACGATGATGTCGCGCACCTTGAGGTGCTCCACCGCGAACTGGATGGTCGACAGCGCGTTCAGGTCGGAGTGCACCACCACGTTGGCCACGTTACGGTGCACGAAGACCTCACCCGGGTCGAGCCCCACGATCTCGTTGGCCGGCACGCGGCTGTCGGCACAGCCGATCCACATGTAGCGCGGGCTCTGCTGCCGTGCCAGGCGCGTGAAGAAGCCGGGCTCGCGCGCCTCGACCTTCGCCGCCCATTGACGGTTGCTGTCCAGGAGTTCGGTGAGGTCTCGGCTCATGTCAGCTTCCTTTCCTGCCGCCGAGGCCGCACGGCCAGGCATCACCGATAGGCCGCATAAACCACCCGGTCGATCACCTTCCCGCGCTTGAAGGCACTGCGCGGCTGCACCGCTTCCAGGCGCATCCCCACCTTCTCGGCCACCCGCACCGAGCGGTCGTTACCGGCGTGGATGGGCGCGAACACGCGCGTGACCTCGGGCAGGGCGAAGGCCTGCTCCACCAGGTGCACCGCCGCCGCAGGCACCATACCCTGCCCCCAGTGGTCCGGGTGCAACCACCAGCCCAGCTCGACGTTGCAGCGCTGGAAGCCCGTCTGCGGATGCACTCCGGCGCCGCCCCAGGGCACGTCGTCCCGGCACAGCGCCCAGGCCATCCCGCCCGTGTGCTGCCCCGTACCGATCCACCACCGGGCATCGTCCTCGGTGTAGGGGCTCGGCCAGGTATCGGACATCCACTGCAGGATGCGCTCGTCGTTGGCCGCCCGCGCCAGTGCGGCCACGTCGTCCTCGCGCCAGGCGCGCATCGACCAACCCGGCTGCGGCAGGACGATCGTCGAAGCGGTGTTCACGCCGTCTCCGCGAAGAGCTCCCGGCCGATCAGCATGCGCCGGATCTCGCTCGTGCCGGCGCCGATCTCGTAGAGCTTGGCGTCGCGCCACAGCCGTCCGAGCGGGTACTCGTTGATGTAGCCGTTGCCGCCGAACACCTGGATGCCCTCGCCGGCCATCCAGGTGGCCTTCTCCGCGCACCACAGGATGACGCTCGCGCAGTCCTTGCGCACGCGGCGCACATGCTCGGCCCCCAGCGCATCGAGGTTCTTGCCCACCGTGTAG
>CAILKA010000128.1 GCA_903834645.1 uncultured beta proteobacterium | reverse complement strand
CGCCGCGGCGCGCAGGTCAGCAGCCTGCAGGCCGCGCACGATGACTGGCTGATGCCGCTGCACACGCGCCTGACGGCGGCCCCGGCACAGTGGGTCGGGGCGCTGGCCGAGGTGGCTGCTGCGGTGGCGCTGGAGGCCGGGGTCGCTGCACCCGTGGCGGTCGAGCCCTCCGAATCGGCCGTGGCCGTGGCACGGTCCCTGATGTCGGGCGAACGCAAGGCCGTGTTGCTCGGCAACGCGGCCGTCCAGCACCCGCAGGCCACCGAGCTGCTCGCGCTGGCCAACTGGATCGGCACGCGCACGGGAGCCACCGTCGGCGTGCTCGGCGAGGCTGCCAACAGCGTCGGGGCGCAACTCGTCGGCGCGCTGCCCTCTGCGGGCGGCCTGCACGCTGCGGGCATGGTTGCCCAGCCTCGACGCGCGCTGCTGCTGCTGGGCGTGGAGCCCGTGCTCGACATGGCCGATCCGCAGGCCGCGCATGCGGCGCTGCAGCAAGGCGAACTCGTGGTGGCCTTCACCTCCTTCCGCGACGCGGCAGTGGAGGGCGCCCATGTGCTCCTGCCCATTGCCCCCTTCACCGAGACGGCGGGCGCTTTCGTCAATGCCGAAGGGCGCGTGCAGAGCTTCGCGGGGGTGGTGCGGCCTCTGGGAGAGACGCGCCCCGCTTGGAAAGTGCTGCGCGTGCTGGGCAACCTGCTGGGGCTGCCTGGTTTTGAGTTCGAGAGTGCCGAGCAGGTGCGCACCGCGGCGCTGGGCAACGCGGCGGCACTGGCCGCTCGCCTGTGCAACGAAGCCGGCGCGGTGCCGGCCGCGTTGCCTGTCTCCACCCCGGGCGGCTGGCAGCGCCTGGCCGACGTGCCGATCTACTCGGCCGATGCGCTGGTGCGCCGCGCCCCTTCGCTGCAGGCCACGGCCGACGCGCGTCCGCCGCAGGCCTCGGTGGGCGCCGCGCTGTGGGCCACGCTGGGCCTGCAGCCCGGTGACCGCCTGCGCGTGCGGCAGGGTGCGGGCAGCGTGGAGCTGCCAGCCCGCCTGGACGCCACGATGGCCGAGGGCACGGTGCGCGTGCCCGCCGGTCACGCCGACACCTGCGTGCTCGGTGCAGCCAGCGGCTGCGTCGAGCTCGAGCGGGTGTCGCAAGCTGCAGGGGTCCAGGCATGATCGAGCAGCTCAACGCCGCAGGCGTCGCCCTGCTCGGGCCCACGCTGTGGCTGGTCGTGTGGTCGCTCATCAAGATCGTCGCGGTGGTGCTGCCGCTGATGGGCTGCGTGGCCTACCTGACCTTCTGGGAGCGCAAGGCGATTGCCTGGTCGCAGATCCGCCCGGGGCCCAACCGCGTCGGGCCGGCGGGGCTGCTCACACCCATTGCCGATGCGGTCAAGCTCGTCTTCAAGGAGATCATCCGCCCCACCGCGGCCCACAAGGGGCTCTTCTTCCTGGGCCCGGTGATGACGATCATGCCGGCGCTGGCCGCCTGGGCGGTCATCCCCTTCGGGCCCGATGTGGCGCTGGCCAACGTCAACGCGGGGCTGCTGTTCCTGATGGCGATCACGTCGCTGGAGGTCTATGGCGTGATCATCGCCGGCTGGGCCTCGAATTCGAAGTATGCGTTCCTGGGTGCGCTGCGCGCCTCGGCGCAGATGGTCTCCTACGAGATCGCGATGGGCTTTGCGCTGGTGGTCGTGCTGATGGTGTCGGCGAGCATGAACCTCACCGACATCGTGCTCTCGCAGGGCCGTGGTTTCTTCGCTGAAGAGGGCTTCGGTTTCCTCTCCTGGAACTGGCTGCCGCTGCTGCCGATCTTCGTCGTCTACTTCATCGCGGGGCTGGCCGAGACCAACCGCCACCCCTTCGACGTGGTGGAGGGCGAGTCCGAGATCGTGGCGGGCCACATGGTCGAGTACTCGGGAATGTCGTTCGCGATGTTCTTCCTGGCCGAGTACGCCAACATGATCCTCGTCTCCACGCTGTGCGTGCTGCTGTTCCTGGGCGGATGGCTGCCGCCGGTGGCGGCACTGGATTTCATCCCGGGCTGGATCTGGCTGGGCATCAAGGTCTTCTGCGTCGTCACGATGTTCCTGTGGGTGCGCGCGACCTTCCCGCGCTTCCGCTATGACCAGATCATGCGCCTGGGCTGGAAGATCTTCATCCCGGTGACCCTCGTGTGGCTGGTGGTGGTGGGCCTGTGGATCCAGTCGCCCTTCAACATCTGGAACTAGTCCTGGAGCCCGAGACCTGATATGGCTGTCAAAGACGTCCTGCGCAGCTTCATGCTCACCGAGCTCTTCAAGGGGCTCGCGCTGACGGGCCGGCATTTCCTGTCGCGCACGATCACGATCCAGTTCCCGGAGGAGAAGACGCCGCTGTCGCCGCGCTTCCGGGGGCTGCACGCGCTGCGCCGCTACGACAACGGCGAGGAGCGCTGCATCGCCTGCAAGCTGTGCGAGGCCGTGTGCCCGGCCATGGCCATCACGATCGAGTCGGACGTGCGCGACGATGGCACGCGCCGCACGAAGCGCTACGACATCGACCTCACCAAGTGCATCTTCTGCGGCTTCTGCGAGGAGAGCTGCCCGGTCGACTCGATCGTCGAGACCCATATCTTCGAATACCACGGCGAGAAGCGGGGCGACCTGTACTTCACGAAGGACATGCTGCTGGCGGTCGGCGACCGTTACGAGCGCGAGATCGCCGCCAACCGGGAGGCCGACGCGCGCTACCGCTGAGGCCCGACGCCTCGCATCCGCGCCCACGCTCCGCCCATCGCGCCCATCCCATGACGCACGCCACGGCCCTCTTCTACGTGTTCTCGGCAGTGCTGCTGTTCGCCGCGTTTCGCGTCATCACGGCGCGCAGCACGGTGCACGCTGCCCTCTACCTCGTCCTCGCGTTCTTCAGCGCATCCTGCGTGTGGATGCTGCTGTCGGCCGAGTTCCTGGCCATCACCCTCGTGCTCGTCTACGTGGGTGCGGTCATGGTGCTGTTCCTGTTCGTCGTGATGATGCTCGACATCAACTCCGACTCCTTCCGCGAAGGCTTCTGGAAGCATTTCCCGCTGGCCGGCCTCGTGGGGGCGGTGATCGCCCTCGAGATGGCGCTGGTGCTCACGGGCGGCTTCCGGCTCACGGATGCGCCCGCGCTCGATCCCGATGCGGCGCAGAAGGGCAACACGCGGCTGCTGGGCATCGAGCTCTACACGCGCTATCTCTACCCGCTGCAGATCGCCGCGGTGCTGCTGCTCGTGGCCATCATCGCCGCGATCGCGCTGACGCTGCGCCGGCGCAAGGACAGCCGCGCCCTGGACCCCTCCGTGCAGGTGCGGGCCCGCAAGGAGGACCGCGTGCGCATCGTCAAGATGGCGCCCACGGTCGACACCGCGGCGCCCGGGGCCGGCGATGCTTCCCAGCCCGCGACCCCGCCTGGCCAGGAGGGCACGCGATGATTCTCGGCCCCGTCACGCTCGGTCACTTCCTCTCGCTCGGCGCCATCCTGTTCGCGCTCTCGGTGATCGGCATCTTCCTGAACCGCCGCAACCTGATCGTGCTGCTGATGGCCATCGAGCTGATGCTGCTGGCCGTCAACCTGAACTTCGTCGCCTTCTCGCACTACCTGGGCGACATGGCGGGCCAGGTCTTCGTCTTCTTCATCCTCACCGTGGCCGCGGCGGAATCCGCCATCGGCCTGGCGATCCTGGTGGTGCTGTTCCGCAACCGCTCCACCATCGCCGTCGAGGAACTCGACTCCCTCAAGGGCTAGCCCATGGCCGCCACGCTCTCCGAGACCCTGCTGTTGACGGTGCCCCTGGCACCGCTGGCTGGCTCCCTCATCGCGGGCCTGGCCGGCCGCTGGGTGGGCCGGCGCGGGGCGCACTTCTTCACGATCCTGGGTGTGCTGGTCGCCTTCATCTGCTCGGCCGTCGTGCTCAAGCAGGTGGCGCTGGACGGCGCGCGCTTTAACGCCACGCTCTACGAGTGGATGGTGGTGGGCGGCCTGAAGATGGAGGTCGGCTTCCTCGTGGACGGCCTCACGGCCATGATGATGTGCGTGGTGACATTCGTGTCGCTGATGGTGCACGTCTACACCATCGGCTACATGGCCGACGACCCGGGCTACCAGCGCTTCTTCGCCTACATCTCGCTGTTCACCTTCTCGATGCTCATGCTCGTGATGAGCAACAACTTCCTGCAGCTGTTCTTCGGCTGGGAGGCGGTGGGTCTGGTGAGCTACCTGCTGATCGGCTTCTGGT
>CAILKA010000127.1 GCA_903834645.1 uncultured beta proteobacterium | reverse complement strand
TGCCACCATCGGGCTGCCGTACTTCCTGCTGGCCACCACCACGCCGTTGGTCGGCGCCTGGTACGCGCGCCGCTACCGGGCTGCCGCGCCGTACCGGTTGTTCGCGCTGTCGAATCTCGCGTCCCTCCTGGCTCTGCTCGGGTTCCCCTTCCTGATCGAGCCGACGCTCGGCACCCGTGAGACGGCGCTGGGGTGGTCGGTGCTGTTCGCGGGGTTCGCCCTGCTGTGCGCGGCCCTGGCCTGGCGCACCCTTCGCGCCGTGCTTCTCGAGACCGCACCCGAGGCCGCCTCGCCACAGCAGCGAGAGTCCGGGGCAGGCTCGGGCAGCGCCGCCTCCCTGCCTGCCGCAACGGCGGTTGGGCAGGCCAGCCCTGTGATGCCCGGAGGCTGGCCCGCCTGGGTGGGCTTCTCGGCTGTCGGCTCTGCGCTGCTGCTGGGCGTGAGCAGCCACCTCACGCAAAACATTTCGTCGGCGCCGCTGCTGTGGGTCGTCCCCCTGGCGCTGTATCTCGTCACCTTCATCGTCAGCTTCGACCACCCGCGCTGGTACCACCGTGGCGTGTTCCTTCCGCTGGGCGCGCTGGCGTTGCCTCTGATGGCATGGCTCGCCGACTCGCTCGAACTGGCCCTCGTCACACCCGTGTATGCCGCCGGGCTCTTCGTGCTGTGCATGGTGTGCCACGGCGAGCTGTACCGCCTCAAGCCCGAGCCGGCCCGGCTCACCCAGTTCTATCTCGCGCTGTCGGTCGGCGGTGCGTTCGGATCGCTGCTGATGGCGGTGGCCGCTCCGCTCCTGCTGGACGGGCACTACGAGTTCTACGGCGCACTGGCCGTGGCGGCTGCACTGGGCCTGGCGTTGCGTGTGGGCGACGGGCTGCCAGGGCGAATGGCCTATCGCGCTGCCGCGGTCGCCGTGCTGATGGGCGTCGGCGCGCTCAGCTGGCTCAGCATCGATGCCTATGCGCGCGATGTCCGCTTCATGGCGCGCGACTTCTATGGCGTCGTGCGCACGCGCGACAGCGATACCGGAGGCGAAGCGTTTCGGACGATGTACCACGGCGGCATCGCGCATGGCGGCCAGCTGCTGCGTCCCGAACTGCAGATGACCGCCTCCAGCTACTTCGGCCCGACCTCGGGCTACGGGCGCGTCTTCGCGAGCCTGCCCGACGGGCCACGCCGCGTCGGGATCATCGGGCTCGGTGCCGGGGCACTGGCGGCCTACGCGCGGCCCGGCGACCACTGGGTGTTCTACGAGATCTCGCCTGCCGTTGTGCAGGCCGCTCGCGAGGAGTTCAGCTTCCTGCACCAGATGCCCGGCACGCACGAGATCGTGCTCGGCGACGGCCGGCTGGCGCTCGACCGTGAGGCGCCACGGCTTTACGACGTCATTGCGATGGACGCCTTCGCCGGCGACTCGATCCCCTCGCACCTGATCACGCGTGAGGCGATGGCGATCTACGTCAAGCATCTCAAGCCCGACGGCGTCATCGTCTTCCAGGCCACCAACCGCTTCGTCGATCCGATGCCCGTGATCCGCCGCCTGGCCGACGCCGTCGGGATGCAGGCGATGCTGGTGTCGGATTCACCCGTGTATGACACAGGTGCGCAGTACTGGCTGTCGCTGACCGATCAGGTGGTGGTCACGCGCAACCGCGCGCTGCTCGGGGCACAGCCCTTGCAGGAGGCAGCTCAGGCGATTGCGCCGCGGCCGGACCTGCCGCTCTTCACCGACGACTACGTGAACCTGCTGAAGATCCTCAGGCGTTGAGGCGGGTTCGTAGGCGCGAAAGCCAGCGCCTGAGCCATCCGGCTGAGCCGCAGTCTCCGGGCGGGAAAGCAAGAGGGCCGCAACCTTGCGGATGCGACCCTCGCGAGAGACCGGGCACGCAGCCCGCGCGACGCGCGCGCAGGCTGCAGGTTTCGCCTACTTGGACGCGGCCGCCGGCGCCGCCGAGGCAGCCAGCGGCGCGGCCGGGGCGGCCGGGGCCGCTGGAGCCGGAGCGGTGACCGCTGCGGGCGCAGCCGCACCGTGGCCGGCCGGCTTCTGCGCTGCGCCTGCCGGCAGCAGCGGCACGATCAGCAGCGCCACGATGTTGATGATCTTGATGAGCGGGTTCACGGCCGGGCCTGCCGTGTCCTTGTAGGGGTCACCCACCGTGTCGCCGGTCACGGCCGCCTTGTGGGCATCGCTGCCCTTGCCGCCGTGATGGCCATCCTCGATGTACTTCTTGGCGTTGTCCCAGGCTCCGCCGCCCGTGCACATCGAGATCGCGACGAACAGGCCCGTGACGATCGTGCCCATGAGCAGGCCGCCCAGCGCCTCTGCCCCCAGGACCAGGCCGACCACGATCGGGACGATCACCGGCAGCAGCGACGGGATCATCATCTCCTTGATGGCCGCGCCAGTGAGCATGTCCACGGCCTTGCCGTATTCCGGCTTGGCGGTGCCTTCCATGATCCCCTTGATCTCGCGGAACTGCCGGCGCACTTCCTCGACCACGGCGCCCGCTGCGCGGCCTACTGCCTCCATCGCCATCGCGCCGAAGAGGTAGGGGATCAGGCCGCCGATGAACAGGCCGATGATCACCTTGGGGTTGCTCAGGTCGAAGCTTGCCGTGATCCCACGGGCCTCCAGAGAGTGCGTGTAATCGGCGAACAGCACCAGTGCGGCCAGGCCGGCGGAGCCGATGGCGTAGCCCTTGGTCACCGCCTTGGTCGTGTTGCCCACGGCGTCCAGGGGATCGGTGACGTCGCGCACGCTGGCGGGCAGCTCCGCCATCTCCGCGATGCCGCCCGCGTTGTCGGTGATCGGTCCGTAGGCGTCCAGGGCCACGATGATGCCGGCCATGCTCAGCATCGAGGTGGCGGCGATCGCGATCCCGTACAGGCCAGCGCAGCCGTAGGCGGCCAGGATGGCCAGGCACACGCAGATCACGGGCCAGGCCGTGCTCTTCATGCTGATGCCGATGCCGGCGATGATGTTCGTCGCGTGTCCCGTGGTGGAAGCCTGGGCCACGTGCTGCACAGGCTTGTACTGGGTGCCGGTGTAGTACTCGGTGATCCAGACCAGTGCCGCCGTCAGGACCAGGCCCACGACGCAGGCACC
>CAILKA010000126.1 GCA_903834645.1 uncultured beta proteobacterium | reverse complement strand
GCCAGCAGGCACGCGGCCAGCACCGGCACGGCCACGTAGGCCATGCCTGCGTCCGGGAAAGCGTGCCGCGCGTGCATGGCCAGCAGCAGCGGCGCGAGCCACAGGCCTGCGCGGCCCAGGCGCGTGCCGAGCGTGGCGCCGCCTGCGGCGAGGAACACGGCCGAGGCCACGAAGACGAGCGTGTAGAGGGTCTCCAGGATCGGAGCGGCGGCGCCGGCCGGCCACAGGCCCAGCCGATAGGGCACCCAGGCGAGGCAGCCCAAGGCGAGGATCGCCGCCACCCACCGGGCCCGCGTGGGTGCACCACCGTCGCCCTCGGGATGTTGCGAAGGCCGGATGAAGGGCAGGAAGAGCAGGCACGCCAGGCCGAAGACGGCGTCGATCGCGAGCGTGACCGGATAGCCCAGCGCCTCCGCCGCAATGCCCTGCCAGGTGGCCGAGTAGGCGATGGCCAGGTTCATCATCGCCATGTAGGCGGTGAACTGCGTGGCGGCCACCTTCGGGTTGGTCACGTCCATGAAGATGGCCGAACGGGTGCCGTACATCAGGCCCTGTGCCACGGCGTACAACAGCGTGGCCACCCACAGAGCCGTCACGAGCACGGCGGGCACGACACGGCCGGCGCGCTCGGCCGCCGGCACCGACTGGATCCAGCCGTGCTGCCAAAGCACCCAGGCCAGCCACAGCACCGGCGGGCTCATCAGCAGCAGGTACACCGCCAGCGTGCGTCGCCGGCCGAGCCGGTCCGACAGCCAGCCGCCGGCCACCATGAAGGCGGCCGACAGCACCTGCGTCCACAGGCTCAGCCACGCCACGCTGTCGTCGCTCAGGCCGAGCTCCACCGCGAGGTTGGACTGCAGCGCGAGCCCCAGGCCCATCGCCCCGGCCGGCAGCAGCGCGAAGGCCAGGCCTGCGAAGGCGCCGCGCGTGCCCAGGAAACTGCGGAAGGCCTCCGTGCCGAAGCGTCGCACCTCGCGGCCGGCGGATGCCAGGCCGGGCGCGCGCGCGACGTGTGCAGGATCAGCGGGCTCCCGCAACGGCAGCACGACGAAGACGGTGACACAGGCGATGCAAGCGGCCACGAAGACGAAGCCTCCCGCCAGGCCGAGCCACGGAATCATGAAGAGCACGCCGCTGCCGCCCAGCGCCGCGCCGACCGAGGCACCGGCGAACATGATGCCGTTGGCCAGGCCCCGCTCGTCCTCGCGCAGCGTGTTGACGGCCAGCGCATCGATGGCCACGTCCTGCATCGCGCCGAAGCTGTTGTGCACGAGCAGGATCGCCGTGAGCAGCCCGAGCTGGGCTGGCAAGTCCAGGCCCGTGCACACCAGCAGGGTGGCTACCATCAGCGTCTGCGTGAGCAGGATCCAGCCGCGCCTGCGACCCAGGCGGTCGCTGGCAAAGACGTCGATCAGCGGCCCGAAGGCCCACTTGAAGGCCCAGGGCAGGTAGAAGGAGCCGACGAAGGCGCCGATCTCGGCGGGCCCCACGTCCTGCCGACGCAGCTGGGTGGCCACGGCGGTGGCCGCAAAGCCCAGCGGAATGCCCTCGGTGACGTACAGGAAGAAGAAGGCGGCGAGCCGCCCGCGCCGCGTGGCGAGCCAGTTGGGCAGGCGCATCAGGGCGCGGCCTGGCCGATGCCCCAGGGAGCCAGCCAGCCCAGGCCCGCCTCGGTGGTGGTGGCCGGCCGGTACTCGCAGCCGATCCAGCCCGTGTAGCCGATGCGGTCGAGGTGGGCAAAGAGGAAGGGGTAGTGGATCTCGCCGGTGCCCGGTTCGTGGCGCCCGGGGTTGTCGGCCAGCTGCATGTGGGCGATGCGCGGCAGGTGCCGCTCGAGGGTGGCGGCCAGCTCGCCTTCCATGCGCTGCGCGTGGTAGATGTCGTACTGCACGTAGGCGTTGTCGGAGCCGGCGAGGTCCAGGATCTCGATGGCCTGCTCGGTGCGGTTGAGGAAGAAGCCCGGGATGTCGTGGAAGTTGATGGGCTCAATGACGAGCTTCAGCCCGGCGCGCTTGAACTCGGCGGCTGCCCACGCGATGTTGGCGGCGTAGGTGTCGCGCAGCTGCTCGCGCGGCACGCCGGGCGGCGCCTTGCCGGCCAGGCAGTTGAGCTGCGGCGCGCCGAGCACGGTGGCGTACTCGAGGCCGCGCTGCACCCCGGCGCGGAACTCGGCCACGCGGTCGGGGTGGCAGCCGATGCCGCGCTCACCGCCCTCCCAGTTGCCCGGCGGCAGGTTGTGCAGCACGAGCTGCAGGCCGTTGTCGTCCAGGCGCCGGCGCAGCTCGCGCGGATCATGCTCGTAGGGAAAGAGGAACTCCACGGCGCGAAAGCCCGAGCGTGCAGCGCGCTCGAAGCGATCGAGCAAGGGCACCTCGTTGTACAGCATCGTGAGGTTCGCGGCGAAGTTCGGCATGGCAGGCAGGTGGGCAAGCGCAGCCCCTATCGTCGCACGGCACAATCCCCGGCGCACCATGAGCAAGGCCTTCACGCGCGAGAACGATGCTGCCGCGACCGGCGACGAGGACGACGACGCCTCGCTGCCGCCGCTGCCCGCCGGTGCCCGCAACTACATGACGCCCGCAGGCTGGGCACGGCTGCGCGACGAACTGCGCGCGCTGCTGGACGTGGAGCGGCCCAAGGTCGTGGAGACCGTGTCGTGGGCGGCCAAGAACGGCGACCGCTCGGAAAACGGCGACTACCTCTACGGCAAGAAGCGGTTGCGCGAGATCGACCGGCGCATCCGCTTCCTCACCCGGCGTCTGGACATCGCCGAGGTGGTGGATCCGGCCGTGCACCACGGCAGCGAGCAGGTCTACTTCGGGGCCACCGTCACCTACGCGAACGCGCGCGGCGATGAGCGCACCGTCACCATCAAGGGCATCGACGAGGCCGACAGCCTGGCCGGCGAGGTGAGCTGGGTGTCGCCCGTGGCGCGCGCGCTGCTCAAGGCACGCGAAGGCGACGAGGTGCGCCTCGTGACGCCTGCAGGGCCCGAGACGATCGAGATCGTGGAAGTACGCTACCCGGCGCCGCTCAGGGCTTGACGCGTGCGGCGCGCAGCACCGTGGGCGTGCGGTGCAGCGCGCGCAGCACCTCGGCCAGTTGCAGCCGGTCGCGCACGTTGATGAGCAGCCGCATGCGTGCGTGGTCGGTGGCGCGCTCCTCGCCCATGTCGATGTGCGTGATGTCGGCCTCGGCGTTGGAGATGGCCTGTGCCACCTGCGCGAGCACGCCCTTGCCGTTGCTCACTTCCAGGTCGATCGCGGCCTCGAAGGGGCGGCCCACGTCCTCGGCCCACTCGACGTGGATCCAGCGCTCGCGGTCGCGCTCGTAGAGCCGCTTGCCCACGTGGCACTCTGCCGTGTGCACGAGCAGCCCCTCGCCGCGGCCGAGGTAGCCGGTGATGTCGTCGCCCGGGATCGGGCGGCAGCAGGTGGCGAACTGCACCGTGGCCCCCTGGCGGCCATCGACGAACACCACCGTCTGGCGCAGCCCGGCGCCTTCATCGGCACCGAAGTGGCCCATGCTCAGCGAGATCGTGTCCGGGCGCGTGCCGCGCTCGGCCAGCAGCTGCGCCAGGCGCTTGGCCACGATGACCGCGATCTTGCGCCCCATGCCGATGTCGGTCAGCAGCTCGACGCGGTGCCGGTTGCCACCCCAGCGGGCGAGCTGTTGCCACAGCGCGGCCGCCTTCTCGTCCTCGGGCTCGCTCGCGGGCAGCGAGAGGCCTTCGGCGCGCAACGCCTGGGCGAGCATCTGCTCGCCCAATGCCTGGGCCTCCTCCTGCTCGAGGGTCTTGAGGTAGTGGCGGATCTTCGAGCGCGCGCGGCCCGTGCGCACGTGGTTGAGCCAGGAGGGATTGGGCCGTGCGCCGGGTGCCGTGATGAT
>CAILKA010000125.1 GCA_903834645.1 uncultured beta proteobacterium | reverse complement strand
GCGCTCAGGCGGTCGAGCTCGGACGCATCCTGGGGCAGGGTCGAGGCAAACTGCATCGTGGGCTGATTGTGCGGATCCGCCAGCATCGCCGGGCGGGGCCACCGGCCCACCGTTACCTTTGCGGCTGGCGGTGCAGGCGCACACGCTGGCCACCCTGGCCACCCTGGCCACCCAGGCTAGACTGACCGCATGGCCTTTCGCCCTCCCGGCGCGCCGCCGCCGGCTGCGACCTCGGACCCTTCCTCCCGCTCATCCTCGTCCTCCTCCACGTCGTCGGCGTCTGCCCAGCGTGACGAGGGCCGTGGCCTGTTGCTCGGGCTGGCGGGCGTGGTGATGTTTGCGCTCACGCTGCCCATGACGCGGCTGGCCGTGGGCGACGCCTCGCAGCCGCAGCTGCCCCCGGCCTTCGTCACCGCCGGCCGGGCAGCGCTGGCGGGCGTCCTCAGCGTCGCGTGGCTGGCCTGGGTGCGCGCGCCCTGGCCCGCCCGCGCGCAGCTGCTGCCCCTGGCGGTGTGTGCGCTGGGCACCGTGGTCGGCTTCCCGCTCTTCCTCGCCCTGGCGCTGCGGCACGTGGACGCCATGCACGCCGCCGTCGTGACCGGCGTGCTGCCGCTGGCCACCGCAGTGGCCGCCGCCCTGGTGCTGCGCCAGCGTGCCTCGCCGGCCTTCTGGGCCTGCGCCGTGCTGGGATGCGGCCTCGTGATCGCCTTTGCCGCCCTCCAGGCCGGCGGTGGCCTCCTGGCCGCCGATCTCTTGCTGCTGGGCGCGGTCGCCAGTGCGGCCATCGGCTACGTGGCCGGCGCGCGCGTGTCCGCCCGCATGCCGGGCGAGCAGACGATCTGCTGGGTGCTCGTGCTCAGCCTGCCCCTGACCGTGCCGGCCACGCTGCTCGTGTGGCCCGGCGAGGCGGCCAGCCCCGCGGCCTGGGGTGGCTTCGTCTACGTGTCGCTCTTCTCGATGTGGCTGGGCTTCTTCGCCTGGTACCGCGGCCTGGCCCTGGGCGGGGTGATGCGCGTGAGCCAGGTGCAGCTGCTGCAGCCGTTCCTGGCGCTGCTGGCGGCCGTGCCGATCCTGGGGGAGCGGCTCGAGCCGATGACCGTGGGCTTTGCGCTGGCCGTCATGGCCGTCGTCTTCATCGGGAGGCGGCTGCCCGCCGGACAATCGCGCCCGTGACTCCCCTGACCAGCCCCCTGACCCCCATCGTGACCACCCCATGAGACACCGCTTCCACCAGCTGGACGTCTTCACCGCCACCGCGCTGCTGGGCAACCCGCTGGCGGTGGTGCACGCGGCCCACACCCTCGACGACACCCGCATGGCGGCCTTCGCGCGCTGGACGAACCTGTCGGAGACCACGTTCTTGCTGCCGCCCACGCAGCCGCAGGCCGACTACCGCGTGCGCATCTTCACCCCGGGCGGCGAGCTGCCTTTTGCGGGCCACCCCACCCTGGGCACCTGCCGCGCGTGGCTGGCCGGCGGGGGTCGGCCGCAGGCCCCGGGCATCGTGGTGCAGGAGTGCGGCGTGGGGCTCGTGCCGGTGCGCGTGGAGGCGAGCAGTCAGCGCCTGGCCTTCGCGGCGCCGGCCTGCACGCGTGAGGCGGTGGAGCCAGGCCTGCTGGCCCGGGTCACGGCCGCGCTCGGCCTGTCGGCGTCGCTCGTGCGGCGGGCCAGCTGGCTCGACAACGGCCCGCGCTGGCTGGCGCTGGAGCTGCCCGACGCGCAGGCCGTGCTGGCGCTGCGCCCCGACCACGGCGTGCTGAAGACCCTGGCCAAGGTGGGCGTGGTCGGTGCGCATGCCCCGGGCGGGCCGGCGCAGTTCGAGGTCCGCGCCTTTGCCGCACCGCTGGGCGTGGAGGAGGACCCCGTCACGGGCAGCCTGAACGCGGGCCTGGCGCAGTGGTTGATGGAAGATGGCCGCGCACCGCAGGCCTATGTCGCGGCACAGGGCACCGCGATGGGCCGCGCCGGGCGTGTGCACATCGCGCGCGATGCCCAGGGCACCTGGGTCGGTGGCGATGTCGTCATCTGCGTGGACGGCAGCGTCGAGCTCTGATGCCCGGCACACTCACGGCCCCATGAACACCCACCTCGATCACCTCGTCGTCGCCGCCCACAGCCTGGAGCAGGGGGTGGCCTGGTGCGAGGCCACGCTCGGCGTGACGCCCGGCCCGGGCGGGCGCCATTCGCTCATGGGCACGCACAACCGGCTGGCCAAGATCGCCACCGACGCCTTCCCCGACGCCTACTTCGAGATCATCGCCATCGACCCCGAGGCCGCGCCACCCCGGCGCGTGCGCTGGTTCGGGCTGGACGACCCGGCGCTGCAGGCGCGGCTGCGCGAGTCCGGCCCGCAGCTCATCCACGCGGTGGCGCGCACCCTGCAGCTGGACATGCAACGCTGGGCGCTCATCACGCTGGGCCTCAAGCCCGGCAACCCCGTGCGCGCCGGGCGTGACACGCCTGAAGGGCCGCTGGCCTGGCAGATCCTGCTGCGCGACGATGGCGAGCTCGATTGCGCCGGCGCGCTGCCCACGCTCATCCAGTGGGAAGGCCGCCACCCTGCGCAGGCCATGCCGGCCAGCGGTCTGGCCCTGCAGGCGCTGGCGCTGCACGGTGTGCCCGACCGTGCCCGCGCGCTGCTCCAGCTGCGCGGGGTGGACGTGCACTCCGGCCCGGGCCCGGCACTGCGCGCCGTGCTTGCCACCCCGCTGGGCACCGTCACGCTGGAGTCCGCCACTTCCCACCCGCCACCCGAGGCACCTGCGCCATGACCGAGGAACTCTTTCGCGAGGACGCCACGCTCCAGGCCTGCGAGGCCACCGTGCTGGCCGTCGACGAGGCCGGGCTGGTGCTCGACCGCACGGTCTTCTACCCGCTGGGCGGTGGCCAAGCGGGTGATGCCGGCACGCTCACCGGGCCCGGCGGCGCGGTGCTGGCCATCGTCGATGCGCGCAAGCACAAGGAGCGCGCTGGCGCCATCGTCCACGTGCCGGCTCCCGGCGCCGACCTCTCGGCCTTTGCGGCGGGCACGCGCGTGACGGCCCGCATCGACACCGCACGCCGGCGTGCCCACATGCGCTTTCACACGGCCACGCACCTGCTGTGCGCGCTCGTGCCGCATCCGGTGGACGGCTGCTCCATCACCGCCGGCTATGCGCGGCTGGACTTCCACATGAACGAGGCGCTGGACAAGGAGGCGCTCAGTGCCGGCATCGCACGCCTGGTGGCCGGCGCGCACGCCGTGTGCCACCGCTGGATCAGCGAGGACGAGCTCGACGCCAACCCCGGCCTCGTGCGCAGCATGAGCGTGCAGCCCCCGCGCGGCCTGGGCCGCGTGCGGGTGCTGGAGATCGAGGGCGTGGACCTGCAGCCCTGCGGGGGCACGCACGTCGCCAACACCCGCGAGGTGGGCGACGTGGTGGTCACGAAGATCGAGAAGAAGAGCGCGATGACGCGCCGGGTCGTGCTCGGCTTCGCGTCCGGCCAGCCTGGCCTCGCCGCGGCGTGACCCGCACCCGAGGCCGCCAGGCCGCCGGCTCAGTCCGCTCAGTTCGCGCTGTACTTCTCGGCGCGGAAGTCGTCGTGGCAGCCCTTGCAGCTGCCGCCCACGCCGCCCATCGCAGCCTTGATAGCGTCGAGATTGCCGGCCTTGGCGGCCGTCTCGAGCTTGGCGATCTCGGCCACCATCTTGTCGCTGGCGGCCTTGAACTTCGCCGCGTCCTTCCAGATCTCGGGCTTGGCGCGGTTGGGCATGCCCTTGTCCGTGCCCTCGCCGAAGGCCGTGAAGGGCAGCCGCGCCATCGCGCTCACGATGGCGGCGTTGTCGGCAGCAGCCTTGGCGTCGAAGGGCACGCGGCCCTGCGCCATCGCGCCGATGCGGCCCACGTGGGCCCCCATCACGGTGAAGGCGCTCTGGCGGTACTTGATCGCGTCTTCGGGCTTCTGAAACTGGGCCGCGGCGGGCAGGCAGGTCAGGCAGCCGGCGGCGACCATCGCCCAGGCAAACTTATTCATGCGCACGTCTCCGGTGAAGGGGGCGGGCCGGGACGGCGATGGCCGCCCCAGGATGGCACCGCGCGCCCCGAGCGCCGCAGTGTATGCGCGGCACGGCGTTCCTGCTCGCACGCGCATCGCGCTATGGTTGAGGCTGAGAACAACGGATCCCTGCTATGAGTCAATTGCTGCGCGTGCGCATCTGGGACTTGCCCACGCGGCTGTTCCACCTCGTCCTGGCGCTGGCCGTGGTCGGTGCCGTCGTGAGCGCGAAGATCGGCGGCGCGGCGATGGCCTGGCACTTCCGCTTCGGCTATGTCGTCTTCGGGCTGCTCGTGTTCAGGCTCGCCTGGGGGCTCCTGGGAGGCCGCTGGTCGCGCTTCGCGAGCTTCCTGTACTCGCCAGCCGTGACGGTGCGCTACCTGCTGGGCCGCGCCCGGCCCGAGGAGCGGCTGGACGTCGGCCACAGCCCGCTCGGGGCCCTGTCGGTCTTTGCGCTGCTCGCTGTCCTGGCCGTGCAGGTGGGCACCGGGCTCGTGGGCGACGACGAGATCGCCCACGTCGGCCCGCTCAACCGTTTCGTGGCCAGCGCCACGGCCTTGGCGGCCACTGCCTGGCACAAGGGCTTCGGGCAGTGGATCATCCTGTCGCTGGTGGCGCTGCACCTCGCGGCGCTGGCGCTTTACGCGTGGCGCGGGCGCAACCTGGTGGCACCGATGGTGCACGGCGACAAGATCCTGCCTGCGGGCACGCCCGCCTCGGACGACGCCCTCGCCATCCGGCTGCGCGCGCTCGTGCTGGCGCTGGCCAGCGCGGCAGCGGTCTGGGCCGTGGTGCGGCTGGGCGGCTGAGGGTGCAGCGGCCGATGGCAGCGGCGCAGGTCGAGGTGCGGGTCGCCCGCACGCCCGAAGAGATCGAGGAGGCGCGCGCCGCGATCCAGGAGTACGCGGTGCAGCTCGGCGTCGATCTGTGCTTCCAGGGCTTCGAGGCAGAGCTCAAGGAGCTGCCGGGCGAGTATGCGGCGCCGTCGGGGCAGCTCCTGCTGGCCTGGGTGGACGGCGAGGTGGCGGGCTGCGGTGCCTTTCGGGCGCTGCCCGATGTCGACTACCCCGATGCCTGCGAGATGAAGCGCCTGTACGTGCGCCGGGCCTTCCGGCGCTTCGGCACGGGTCGCCTGCTCGCCCAGGCGCTGATGGACGGTGCCCGGCAGGCCGGCTACTCGACCATGCTGCTGGACACCCTCGACGACATGGAGGCCGCGCGCGGCCTGTACGGCACGCTCGGTTTCGTCGAGGTGCCGCCCTACTATTTCAACCCCATTGCGGGCGCCCATTACCTGAAGGCCGACCTCGGACGATGAAGCAGCTCGATTTCCTCGTGAGCCCGCTGCCGGGATCGCAGTCGCAGCTGGGCGAGTCGCCCTTCTGGCACCCGGACGAAGCGGCGCTGTGGTGGTGCGACATACCGGGCCGGCGCCTGAGCCGCGCCGATGGCGCGCAGCGCACGGTGCGCCACTGGGAATTGCCGGCTGAACCGGGCTGCGCGGCGCCGCTGCCCGGCGGTGAGCTGCTGCTGGCGCTGCGCGACGGCCTGTGGCGCTTCGAGCCGCGCACCGGTGCGCGCACGCGGCTGGCCGCGCCGCCGTATGACCCCTCGGTCGAGCGCTTCAACGACGGCCGCGCCGACGCCCTGGGCCGTTTGTGGGTGGGCACGATCTACGAGCCGCGTAGCCCCGCGAACGCGGCTCTCTACCGCTTCGATGCCGCGGGCCTCGTGCGGATGGCCGATGGCGCCACGGTGAGCAACGGCCTGGCCTTCAGTCCCGACGGACGCACGCTCTACTGGAGCGACACGACCTCGCACACCGTCTTTGCCTTCGATTTCGACCTCGCGCAGGGAACGCTCTCGCGGCAGCGCGTGCTGGCCCGCTTCCCCCGGCGCGAGCCGCAGCAGCCGCTGGCCGACTACGGCGGGCGCCCCGATGGCGCGGCGGTGGATGCCGAGGGCTGCTACTGGGTGGCCATGTTCGAGGGCGCGCGGCTGCTGCGGCTGTCGCCCTCGGGCGAGGCTCTGGCCGAGCTGCGCCTGCCCGTGCGCTGCCCCACGATGCCCTGCTTTGGCGGTGCCGACCTGCGCACCTTGTACGTGACCACTGCCCGCGCCCACCGGCCCGCCGATGAGCTGGCAGGCGAGCCGTGGGCGGGCTGCGTGCTGCAGTGCCGCGTCGACGTACCCGGCCTGCCCGTGAACTTCGCGCACCTGCCATGACCCCCTCCGCGCCCCCAGCGTCTGGCCCGTCCGCCGGGGCTGCGCGCACGGCCGCGCTCGAGCGGCTGCGCCGCGCCGGCCCGCTCGACCTGCTCGTCATCGGCGGCGGCGCCACGGGCCTGGGCGTGGCGCTCGAGGCGGCGCAGCGCGGGCTCAAGGTGGTGCTGCTGGAGGCGGGGGATTTCGCGCAGGGCACGAGCTCGCGCGCCACCAAGCTCGTGCACGGAGGCGTGCGCTACCTGGCGCAAGGCAACGTCGGCCTCGTGCGCGAGGCGCTGCACGAGCGGGCGGGCATCCTGGCGCGCGCGCCGCAGGTGGCGCAGCCACTGGGCTTCGTCGTGCCCGCGTACCGGTGGTGGGAGCGGGCCTGGTATGCAGCGGGGCTCTACGCCTACGCGGCGCTGGCCGGCCGGCGCGGGCTGGGGCCCACCCGAACCCTGTCGCGGTCGCAGGCACAGGCCGCGCTGCCGGGGGTGCGCACCGAGGGCCTGCGCGGGGGCGTGCAGTACTGGGACGGGCAGTTCGACGATGCGCGCCTGGCCGTGCTGCTGGCGCGCAGCGCTGCCGATCAGGGCGCCACCGTGCTCAACCACGTGCGGGTCGAAGGCCTGCGCCACGAAGGCGGCCAGGTGTGTGGCGTGCACGCGCGCGACGTGCTGGCTGGCACGCCGCTGGAGCTGGAGGCGCGCTGCGTCGTCAACGCCACCGGCGTGTGGGTCGATGCGATCCGGGCGCTGCGCGCGGGCCCGCAGGAGCCGCTCGTCTCGCCCAGCCAGGGCGTGCACCTGGTGGTGGACCGCGCCTTCCTGCCGGGCTCCCAGGCGCTGCTCGTGCCGCGCACCGCCGACGGCCGCGTGCTGTTCGCGGTGCCGTGGCTCGGCAAGACGCTGCTAGGCACCACCGACACGCCGCGCACCGACTGTCCGACCGAGCCCGAGCCCTTCGACGACGAGGTGGACTTCATCCTACGCGAGGCCGGACGGGTGCTGGCGCGCGCGCCGCAGCGCGCCGACGTGCGCTCGGCCTGGGTCGGTCTGCGGCCCCTGGTGCGCCCGCCCGCCCGCGCCTCGGGCGATACGGCTGCCGGCTCGCCACCCGCCCCGACCCGTACCCTGTCGCGCGAGCACACGGTGCTCATCGAGCCCGATGGCCTCGTCACGGTGACCGGCGGCAAGTGGACCACCTACCGCGCGATGGCCGATGACGTCCTGCGCCAGGCGATGGCAGCGGGTCTCGTGCCGCAGCGGCCGGGTGCGGGCGAGGCCACGGCACACGCCGCGGGCCAGGCCACTGGCGCGCGCCTCGTGGGCGCCGCTCCGGGCCGTTCGCTGACCGAACCCCCCGGCGAGCATCTCTACGGCAGCGAGGCGGCGGCGCTGCAGGCGCTGCCGGGCGCACAGCGCTGGCTCGCGCGCGACGCCGAGAGCGGCCGCGGCATCCTGAGCGAGGCGATGGTGCGCTTCGCCGCGCGCGCCGAGATGGCCTGCAGCGTCGAGGACGTGCTCGCGCGGCGCAGCCGGTTGCTCTTCCTGGATGCGCAGCAGGCCGGCCGCATCGCCGAGGACGTGGCGCAGGTGCTGGCCGACGAACTCGGCCCGAGCTTCGATGCGCCCGCCTCG
>CAILKA010000124.1 GCA_903834645.1 uncultured beta proteobacterium | reverse complement strand
TCCGGGCAGGCAGGAGGTCGGTCGGACGCTCGGGTCCCGACCGACTCCTGGCTCGATCAGGCCGGGAATGCCCTGGCCGCCGGCTTCCTGCCGCCCCGCATGCCCGGCTTGCCCCAGGCGGGCTTGCCGCCCGGGCCCGGACGACGCGCATCACTGCGTGACGGGCCTTCGCGCGTGGGCATGCCAGGCTTGGGCTCGGCTCGCCGCGGCTCGAGGCCGGCGATCGTCGCGGCCGCGATGCGCTGCGTGGTGTAGTGCTGGATGCGGTGGATCTGAGACGCGTCGCGGCGCTCGGCCAGCGTCACCGCCAGCCCGCTGCGGCCCGCCCGCCCAGTGCGCCCGATGCGGTGCACGTAGTCTTCGGCCTTCATCGGCAGCCCGTAGTTGATGACGTGGCTGATCGTGGGCACGTCGATGCCCCGCGCCGCCACGTCGGTAGCCACGAGCACGCGAAGCTGGCGCGAGCGCAGCGCCTGCAGCACACGGTTGCGCCGGCCCTGGGGCATGCCGCCGTGCAGGGCGGCCACGGCATGACCCAGCTCGGCCAGGCGGTCGGCCAGCCAATCGGCGTCGCGCTGCGTGCTCGTGAACACCAGAGCCTGGTCGACGCTGCGCTCGGTCAGGATGTGATCGAGCAGGGCGTTCTTGTGCTGGTGGTCATCGACCCAGTGCAGCCTCTGCTCGATGTTCTCGTGCGTGTCGGTGTGGGAGGCGACGTCGATGTGCTGCGGTGAGCGCAGCAGTCGGCTGGCCAGCTTGCCCACGTGACCGCCAAAGGTGGCACTGAACATCAGGGTCTGGCGCGTCTGAGGCGTGGCCTCGGCGATGTGCTGGATATCCTCGATGAAGCCCATGTCGAGCATGCGGTCCGCTTCGTCGAGCACCAGCATCTGCAGGTGCTCGAGCTCGGCCTTGCCGCTGCCCAGGTGGTCGATGAGGCGGCCTGGCGTGGCGATGAGTACGTCCAGCGGGCCGCGCAGCGCCTTGAGCTGCGCGCCGTAGGGCACGCCGCCCACCACCGTGGCCACGCGAAGCCCGGGCACATGGCGGCCGTAGGTGAGCGTCGCCTTGGCGACCTGCAGCGCGAGCTCGCGGGTGGGCGTCAGCACCAGCACCCGCGGACCGCGACCCGCGCCGGAAGCCCCGCCTCGCGGGCCGGCAGCCTCGCGCGCCGCCCGCACGGCCTCGAGGGCCGGCAGGATGAAGGCGGCTGTCTTGCCGCTTCCGGTGCGTGCAGCCACCGTCAGGTCCCGCCCCTGGAGGGCCGGGCCGATGGCGGCTCGCTGCACGTCGGTGGGCTCTGCATAGCCCGCCTCGCTCACGGCGCGCGTGAGGGCCGCATGCAGGCCCAGGTTGTCGAAGCTCATGCGATCGATCGAATGCGGGCGGCCTGCGGGCCCTTTTGGCCCTGGGTCACCTCGAAGCTCACGCGCTGGTTCTCGACCAGCGTCTTGAAGCCCGTGCCCTCGATTTCCTTGAAGTGCGCGAACAGGTCCTTGCCGCCGTTGTCCGGGGCGATGAAGCCGTAGCCCTTGCCTTCGTTGAACCACTTCACGGTTCCGGTTTCAGTCGTCATGTTGTCTATCCTTGAAAAGATGATGGGAGGGGGATGTCCCCGCCCGCAGTTCGGGGGTGTGTGAGCGTGGCCCGGCTGCGGGATCCGGGCACCGTGGACGTGCGCTGGCCGCGCGTCTCAACGACGAGAGCCTCCGGAGGACGCAGGCGGGCCGCGCCGTTCCAGGTGGCGGAAGGTGATGCGACCCTTGCTCAGGTCGTAGGGAGACAGCTCGAGCGAAACGCTGTCGCCGACCAGCACCCGGATGTGGTTCTTGCGCATCTTCCCGCCCGCGTAGGCGATCAGTGCGTGGCCGTTGGTCAGCGTCACCCGAAAGCGGGAGTCAGGCAGCACTTCACTGACAACGCCTTGCATCTCGATGAGTTCTTCTTTGGCCATGCGCTTCTACTCCTGTGGCTGGGCCGACCCACAGAAACCGGAAGCGCCCGGCCCGAGCCAGGCAAGCGCCTGTTCGGTGGCGAAGCGGCTGGCCTGCTCGTGGGTGTCGAAAACGGGCACGAACCGCATCACGCGATCGTGGGTCATGGAACCCACGCCGCTGCGGATGGAGACCGCAGAGGCGAAGGCGCCGCCCAGGATCGGGCGGGTCAGAGGGGAAACCAGGTACTTCCCGACTCGGAAAGGGGTATGTATGTATCGCTCCTACGATCGACACCGCACGGCAGTAGTGGGCTGTCGATCTGACTGCAAGGGGCACACCCAGGGGGCGCGCGCGCGGCGGATGAACTCTGTCCGGCGGCCGGCCCGCAGGGTCACTCGCCGCGGGCTAGGAGCAGCCAGAACCGT
>CAILKA010000123.1 GCA_903834645.1 uncultured beta proteobacterium | reverse complement strand
TGGTGCGTGTTCGGGTGCGGCGGCAACCGCGATGCGACCAAGCGTGCGCCCATGGGCGCGATCGCGGCGCGGCTCGCCCGGCACGTGGTGGTGACGAGCGACAACCCGCGCGACGAGGATCCTGCGGACATCGCCGCGCAGGTGATGTCCGGCCTGCCCGCAGGCCCCGGGGCGGGCCGCGTGCGCGAAGTGCTGCTCGACCGGCGTGAGGCGATCGAGTGGGCGGTGTTGCAGGCTGCGCCGGCCGATGTGGTGCTCGTGGCCGGCAAGGGCCATGAGACCTGGCAGGAAGTCGGCGTGCAGCGGCTGCCTTTCTCCGATGTCGAGCAAGCGCAGCGCGCACTCGCGCGGCGCCACCCGGGCAGCGGTGCCGGCCCAGCGCCTGGCGTGCGCCAGGGGGTCCCCGCATGACGATGATGACCCTGGCCCAGGCGCACGCGCTCGTGCCTGGTTCGCGCGTCGTGGGCGATCCGTCCACCTCCTTTGACCGTGTGCACGCCGACACGCGCACGCTGCGCGCCGGTGAGCTCTTTGTGGCCTTGCGCGGCGAGCGCTGCGATGCGCACGACTTCCTGGCCCAGGCCCGCGCAGCCGGCGCCGCCGCGGCGCTGGCCGAGCACGGCTTGGAAGAGGCGACCCTGGCGGGCCTGATCGTGCCCGACTCGCTCGCGGCGCTGCAGGCGCTGGCCGGCGGCTGGCGCCGGCGCCTGCATCTGCCGCTCGTGGCGGTCACGGGCAGCAACGGCAAGACCACCGTCACGCAGATGGTGGGAGCGATCCTGCGGGCCTGGCTGGGCGACGCGGCACTGGCCACCGAGGGGAACCTGAACAACCACATCGGCGTGCCGCTCACGCTGCTGCGCCTGCGCCAGGACGACGCCCTGTGGCACCGCGCGGCCGTGCTCGAGCTGGGTACCAACCACCCCGGCGAGATCGCGCCACTGGCGCGCCTGACCGCGCCCACGGTGGCGCTCGTGAACAACGCGCAGCGCGAGCACCAGGAGTTCCTGCATGGGCTCGAGGCGGTGGCGCGCGAAAACGGCGCCGTCTTCGAGGCGCTGCCCGCCAGCGGCACGGCCGTGTTCCCGGCAGGCGACGCGCACGAGGCGCTCTGGCGCGAGCAGGCCGGCTCGAGGCAGACATGGACCTTTGCGCTCGCCGGCGAAGGCGGGGCAGGCGACCGGGCCGACCTCGTCGGGCGGGCCGTGTGGTGCGCGCCGGGCTCGGCCACGGCTCCCTCCGGGTGGCCACCGGCGCCCGCCGAGGGCGCCTGGGCGCTCGCGTTCGACACGCCCGCAGGTGCGCTGCAGGCCTGGCTCGCCGCACCCGGGCTCCACAACGTGCGCAACGCCCTGGCTGCCGCGGCCTGCGCGCTGGCCGCTGGCGCGCCGCTGGCGGCCCTGGCGCAGGGCCTGGCGGCCTTCCGCCCGGTGTCGGGCCGCTCCCAACCGGGCGTGCTGCGCCTGCACGGGCGCCGGGTGGCGCTCGTGGACGACAGCTACAACGCCAATCCCGACTCCGTGCTGGCCGCCATCGAGACGCTGGCCGCCATGCCTGCGCCGCGCTGGCTGGTGCTGGGGGACATGGGCGAGGTCGGCGCGCAGGGCCAGGCCTTCCACGAGGAAGTGGGCGCGCGCGCCCGGGCTCGCGGGCTCGAGCACGTGTGGTGCGCCGGCTCGCTTGCGACGCATGCCGCGCGTGCCTACGGGGCCGGTGCGCGCCACCTGGCGGACGCAGCAGCCGTGGTGCAGGCGCTGGACGAGGCACCTCCTGCCGCGAGCGTGCTCGTCAAGGGCTCGCGCTTCATGGGGATGGAACGAGTCGTGCAGGCGCTGCGCGCGCGTGAGACCGGGGAGGGGCGCGATGCTGCTTAGCCTGAGCCAGTGGCTGATGGTGCTCTTCCCGGAGGACCTGAGCTTCCTGCGGGTGTTCCAGTACCTGACCTTTCGCGCCGTGATGGCTGCCCTGACGGCGCTCGTCATCGGCCTGGCCTTTGGCCCCTGGGTGATCCGCAAGCTCACCGAGATGAAGATCGGCCAGCCGATCCGCAGCTACGGCGTGCAGGCCCACCTGGGCAAGCGCGGCACGCCGACGATGGGAGGCGTGCTCGTGCTGACCGGCATCGGCGCCTCGACGATCCTGTGGTTCGACTGGAGCAACCGTTTCGTCTGGGTCGTCGTGCTCGTGACCTTCGGCTTCGGCGCCATCGGCTGGGTCGACGACTGGCGCAAGGTCGTGCACAAGGACCCCGAGGGCATGCGCTCGCGCGAGAAGTTCCTGTGGCAGTCGATCATCGGTCTGGTCGCCTCCCTGTACCTGGCGTTCGCGGTCTCGGAGAACACGAACCTGAGGGTGCTCGAGCTCTTCGTGGGCTGGGTCACCAGCGGCTTCGAGAGCGACCTGCCCCCCAAGGCGGGCTTGATGGTGCCCTTCTTCAAGACAGTGAGCTACCCGCTCGGCGTCTTCGGCTTCATTGCGCTGAGCTGGCTCGTGATCGTCGGGGCCAGCAACGCCGTCAACTTCACCGACGGCCTGGACGGGCTGGCGATCATGCCGGTGGTGCTGGTGGGATCGGCGCTGGGCATCTTCGCCTACGTCACGGGCAACGCGGTGTACTCGAAGTACCTGTTCTTCCCCCACATCCCGGGCACGGGTGAGCTCCTCATCTTCTGCGCCGCGATGGCCGGCGCGGGCCTGGCCTTCCAGTGGTTCAACGCGCACCCGGAGCAGGTGTTC
>CAILKA010000122.1 GCA_903834645.1 uncultured beta proteobacterium | reverse complement strand
CGAGCGGGGCGTCTGCGCGAGCGTGACCAGCCTCCACCCGAGCGGGCCCACGGCCCGGTGAATGACCTCCCGCTTCTCCCACCCAAGCGTGTCGCCGCTGACAGGAGGCGGCACCCGCGGCTGGGCCAGCAGATCCACCCCGGGCACCAGGGGCGTGAGCGCAGCGGGGCCGTATTGGCGAGACGCGATGATGGCGCGTCGCGCTTCTTCGGACAGGGGGCTGAGCAATCGATACCGCAAGGCAGCCGAGGAAGCCAGGAAGACGACACCGGCCTGGTCCGCGAGCATCAGCGTGTCGCCGCTGGCCTCCAGCAGGCCCTCCAGGCGCTGCAGCGTGGCCTTCACCACGACGACCCCGGCTACGGCTTCGGCTGCGCCTGTGTCGCGGGCGGCTGTGCCCTCGACGCGGTGCGCCAGGAAGTACCCTGGCCGCGCCGTGGTGGCCCCCACGGCGTAGTAGCGTCCGAGCTGCCCCTGCATCGCCTCGCGGAAATACGGCCGAAAGCCGTAGTCCTGGCCCACGAAGGAGCCGCTCTGGCCGTGGTTGCTTGCCGCCAGCGTGAGCCCTGTGGGGTCCATGAGGAAGACCGCATCCACGCCGCTGCGCTGGCTGGCCTTGGCAAGCAGCTCGTTGGCTTCATCACGCGCCGCGGCGGGCGCCCGTGGATTCAGGGCTGCACCCAGCCGCGGGTCGAGCGCGAGCAGAGCCGGCAGCGCCTCGACCCGCGCCAGTTCGGCTTCGAGCACGCCGGCGTAGAACCCCAGGCGGCCGGCCGCCTGTTCGTTCTCCTCGGCCTGCAGCCATCGCAGCACCCCCTCATGTGCCGCCACGGCGGCGGCGAGTGCACACGCGGCCAGCAGCACCGCGCCTGCCAGGGCACCGAAATGGCCCACGCGGCGGGGAGGCGGGCAGGCGAGCTCGGCCGGCGCAAGCCGGCTGCGGGGGGTGTCGGGCTCCTGAAGAATCATCGCGTGGACCGCCCGCGACTCTATTCATCACGCGTGACCAGCGCGTCATGGATTGCCGATAAGGGATAACCCACGTGTGTCCGGCCATCCGCACAGCGTGCTGCGGGCTTGGCTCGCCTGCCAGACAGCCGCCGAGTCCGGAGCCGGGTTTGAGGCCCATTGCGAACGGGAATCCTTGGGGCTTTCCCCAGGCCAACCTGCTTCGGCATGGCGCTTGCCTTGAGGAAGTCCGCGCCGGCCCTGCCGCGCCGTGGCCCTGCATGAAGCACGGCCGCGCCCGAAACCTCAAAGCCCAGGACTGGACCCCATGAGCCACCCTCTCCTCCCCACCCGCCGCCGCATGCTGGCACTCCTGCTGGCCGCGCCCGCCGCTGCCCATGCCCAGAGTTCCGCGGCGCGACCCATCCGCCTCGTCGTGCCCTTCGCGCCCGGAGGCACCACCGACATCATTGCCCGCATCGTGGCGCCGGCCATGGCCGCGCGCCTGGGCCAGACGGTGGTGGTGGACAACAAGGCCGGCGCCGGCGGCATCGTCGGTGCGATGGAGGTGGTGCGCGCCGAGCCCGATGGCCTGACCCTGAGCGTGGCCACCGTCTCCACCACCGCCGCCAACCCGGCCATCAACCCGAAGATTCCTTACGACCCGCTGCGCGACTTCGTGCCCATCGTCAACCTGGCCGCCACACCCAATGTGCTGGCCGTCAACCCGGGCCTGGGCGTGCGCGACTTCGCCGGCTTCCTCAAGGCCGTGAAGGCGCAGCCCGGGCGCCACAGCTACGCCAGCTCCGGCACCGGGGGCATCGGCCACCTCCAGACCGAGCTGCTCAAGAGCCTGTCGGGCATCTTCATCACCCACATCCCCTACCGCGGCGCCGGGCCGGCCTTGAACGATGCCGTGGCCGGCCAGGTGCCCATCGTCTTCGACAACCTGCCTTCGGCGCTGCCCTTCATCAAGCAGGGGCGCTTGATCGCGCTGGCCGTGGCCGCGCCTGCCCGGCTGGCCACCCTGCCCGATGTGCCCACCTTCAAGGAACTCGGGCTAGAGCCCGTCAACCGGATGGCGTACTACGGCCTGCTGGCGCCGCGCGGCACGAAGGCCGAGGTGATTGCACGGCTGCACACGGCTGCCAAGGCCGCGCTGGCCGAGCCGGCGGTGGTGCAGCGCATCCAGGAGACGGGCTCGATCGTGGTCGGGAATGCGCCGGCGGAATTCGAGCGGCAGATTCGGGAGGAGCTGGAGGTTTACCGGGGGGGGGTGCGGGCGCAGGGGCTTCGGTTGGAGGAGTGAGGGGGGCGGTATCTCATCAGCGCAGGCGCGCCTCGTGGAGCAGCTCAACAGCACCTGGCGGTAGGCTGAGGCGTTGCCCTGTGCTGAAGAGGTGCTGGCGTTGGCAAGGCGTGAAGGAGACGAGCCTCTGGCGCTCGTCGAGGCTGCCGAGCCCTCTCCGGCGCCGGGCGCGGCAATGAGGCGTCGGTCAAGCCCGCTTCACCCGCAGCCAGATACCGGCCAAGCGAATTGCGAGCCGTCGGCGGCGTTACGCCATGTGCCAATGCGGCCTCGCTGGGGGTGTATCGCTGATCGGTCATCCCGGCCCGCGTCATGCCAGACCGCGGCTTGACGTTGGTGCTGAAGAGCGGCTGTTAGGGCTGGCCTCCGCCCTCCTAGCTCCGCGCCAAAGGATCCGGAGGAGGCATCGCAAGGTCTGCGACGAACTTCGCTGCGCCTGGAGCCGAACGCGATTCCGGGGAATTGATGGAGACCGTGCTCGTTGTGTGCGGCTCCCATGGCACTATCAATTGTGGCCACGTCACCGCTCGCCCTGTCGCTCTTTCGCCTGCCCACATGGCGCCTGGGCGCTCAACCTGCGGTACCGCTGAGCCGCAAAGACGCGGCACTGCTGGCGCTGCTGGCGCTGGAAGGCGCCTGCTCGCGCGACGTGCTCGCGCAAATGCTGTGGCCCGAGGCAGACGTGGCCAAGGCCCGCGCAAGCCTGCGCCAGAGACGCCACCGGCTGGCGCGCAGCGCGGGCATGGCACTGATCGAGGGTGAAGCCACGCTGCAGCTGGCCGCGGGCGTGGACTACGATGCGCGCGACCCCGAAGCGCAGCTGGCGCGTGACGCCGCAGCGCTCCCAGGCGAGCTGCTGGACGGCCTGGTCTTCGACGACTGCCCGGAGTACGCGCGCTGGCTCGACGGCGCGCGCGTGCGCTGGCGCATGACGCGCGCGCAGGCGCTGGGCCGGCTGGCCAGCCGGCTGCAGGAGCAGGGCAGCCTGGGCCGAGCCATCGCGGTGGCGCAGCGGCTGTGCGCAGAGGAGCCGCTGTCGGAGCACGCGCACCGCCAGCTCATGGAGCTGCACTACGCGCACGGCGACCTGGGTGCGGCGCTGCAGGTGTACCAGCGGCTGGCCGAGCGGCTGGAGGCCGAACTCGGAGAACTGCCCGACGAGGAGACCGCTGCGCTGGCGGCCCGGCTGCGGCTGGGCCAGGCGCCGGTGCGCGCGGCCACCGCTGCGGGTACCAGCGTGCCGCCCACGCTGCGCCGCCCGCCGCGGCTCATTGGCCGTGAGGCGGCCTGGGTGGCTCTGGAGCAGGCATGCGCAGGCCGCGCGGCGGTGGTGGTGGAAGGCGCGCCCGGGGTGGGCAAGACGCGGCTGGTGACGGACATCGTGGCCGGCTGCCAGGCTGGGGCGGCGCTGATGGTGCCTGCGCGCGCGGGCGATGCGCAGCGACCCTATGCGCTGCTGGTGCGGCTGCTGTCGCGACTGTGGCTGGACGCTGAGGCGCTGCGCCCGGGCGGGCAGCAGGCCTTGCCTGAGTGGGCGCGCCACGAGCTGGCGGCGTTGCTGCCGGAGCTGGGTACAGGCACGCCGCGCATGGAGGCGCTGCGGCTGCAGCGGGCGGTGGAGGTGGCATTGCAGCAGGCGAAGCTGGAGCTGGTGGCGCTGGACGATGTGCAGAACGCCGACGGGGCCACGCTGGAGCTGCTGGCGTCGTGGGTGGGCGAGGGTCTGCCAGCGTGGGTGGTGGCATGCCGGGCGGGGGAACTGCCCGCCCCGGTGATCACCTGGCTGCAGGCTTCGGAAGCGCCGCAACAGGTGGCGCTGCAGCCCCTGGGGGCAGGCGATATCGAGGCGCTGCTGGAGGATCTGGCGCTGCCGGGCTTCGAGGTCCGGGAATGGGCGCACATGCTCGCGCGGCACACCGGTGGGCTGCCGCTGTTCGTGCTGGAGACGCTGCGGGTACTGCTGGAGCAGCCGGCCGAGACTCGTCGTGACCTGCCGCTGCCCAAGGCGGCGGCGCAGGCCATTCGCGCGCGCGCGGCGCACCTGCCGGAGGCGGCGCGCCAGCTCGCGCACGCTGCTGCCGTGCTGCGCGCACCGCTGCCGCCGGATGCGGGCGCGGCGCTGCTGGGCGGGCAGCCTGCGCAATGGGTGGAGCCGTACGCGCTGCTGGAGGCGGCGCAGTGGGTGGACGCGCGGGGCGTGATGCACGACCTGGTGAGCGCGGCGCTGCGCGAGGCGATGCCCGGGGCCGAGCGGCGCTGGTTGCACGGCAACGTGGCGCGCTGGCTGGTGCAGGCGGGCAGCAGCGGCCAGGCGGTGGCCGGGCACTTCGAGGAGGCCGGGCTGCTGCAGGAGGCCGCCGAGCAGTTGGAAGCCGCGGCGCTGCGCGCCCGCCGTGCCTCGCGGCCGGCCGAGGAGACCGAGCTGTGGGAGGGTGCTGCCGCGCTGTGGGAGCGCGCGTGCCGGCGCGAGCGGGTGTTCGAGGCGCTGCGCGAAAGTGTCACGCCGCGCCTCTTCGCCAGCGGGAACGCCTTGGCCCTGGCAACAGCCGAGCGGCTGGTCGAGACAGCCTGCACCCTGCGTGAAGAGGCGACAGCGCGGTTATCGCTGGGGCAAGTGCTCAGCCAGATGGACCGCAATGCCGAATCCCAACCCGCGCTGATGCAGGCCCGTTCCATGGCCGCGGCAGCCAACGACTCGGTCACCCTCGTGCGCGCCACCATTGCGCTGGGGTCCTGGTTCGCCTGGCGGGACCAACCCGATGAAGCGCTGACGATGCTGCGAGAGGTCGAGCCCAGCCTGAGTCAATGCGGTTTTCAGGAGCGTCAGGCCTATCTCAACTGCCTCGGGATGATCTACTTTAGAGGCGACCGGCTCCAAGAGGCCGCCGCCGCCTGTCGCGAGCGACTGGAGCTGGCTGAAGCAAGTGAGGATTGGCGCGTTGGGGCGCACGCGGCCGATAAGCTGGCTCTCGTACTGACGGAATGCGGCATGCTCGACTTGGCCTGCGAGGCATCCGAGCGGTCCCGGCGCAACATGGAGAGGCTCGGCCCGGTTCGCGGCCAAGACTTCGTACACGTGGAGCTCACCCACGCCAGGATCCGGGCTGCCATGGGCGAGCTCGGCACTGCAACGCGCGCCGCGGAGCGAGGCTTGGTTTATCTGGACGCACCGGGCACCTCGGCCACAGGTCGGGTACAGGTGTCATTTACTCTCACCGCTTGCCACCTCCTGCGTGGCGATGCAGCCTCGGCACAAGGCCAGTTGCTGAAGGTTTCCGAGGACGATTTCGACGTTGCAGGGGAGCATGAGAGACGGAACATGCTTCAGGCCGCGATCGCGGCAGCCCAGGGCCAAGATCCGTCGGTGTGGCTTGAGAAGGCTCGGAACATCGCCGCGCGGGATTCGCAAAAGGCGTTCTTTGATGTCGAAATCGACGCTGTATCAGCCTCTTGCGGGATCGGCGCCGACGACCCCCAGGCCCTGGCTGCGATAGAGCAGCGGGCGCGAGCCATCGAATTGGGCCACCTTGCCGCGCAACTGGCTTGGTACCGGGTGGACGCCCTGCGCCGCTGCGGCGAAACGGTGGCCGCCGCCGCGCTCGCCCGAGAACTCCTGAACCGACCCCTGAGGCCCACCATGCTGCTGCCCTGCCACTGGCTGTGGATCGCGAAGGCCGCGCTCGAGGCGGCGGGCGACCCCCAGGCCCCCGCGGTGGCCGCCCGTGCACGCGAGGCGCACGAAAAGACGCTGGCGGACCTGGGCGAGCTCTCGGGCCCACCGGCTCAGTGGCCGGGGCCGATGACGGGGTGGCGCTCTCCCGAGGCGGGGTGACGGCCGCCGCGTGACATTGCGGAGCCGCGCATCTGCGCGAGGGCATGCCGCCCGTCTGCAGTAACAGGTCAGTCACGCACGCCCACTAGCGTGACGGACGGTGTGATTCCCGCTCGGGGTGGCCCCTGTCTGCCCTGACCCGACCCGTCGACCTCCCGCCCTCCATCATGACCCCACTGCCCACCCTTTCGCGGGCCCCAGCCGCCACGGAAAGCAAGCCTCCGGCGGGCCTGGTCCCCATGCAGGAGCAACTGCTCGGGCAATTGGCAGGGGCCTTGTGGCACGAACTGGAGCGGCCGGTGACCGCGCTGCTGAACGAGGCCGACTCCGCCGACCTGATGCTTCGACGAGGCGCCCTCCCCGAAGTACGGGCTCGCGTGGGGCAGATGCGCCTGCTGGGCGAGCAGTTGGCCGATCTGCTCGCGCAGCTGGGCGACCACGCCTGGTGCCCGGGCGGCTCGTTGACGCCCACGGATGTGCGCGAGAGCCTGGAAT
>CAILKA010000121.1 GCA_903834645.1 uncultured beta proteobacterium | reverse complement strand
GCGTTGGAAGGGCATCCGGCGCAGCTACTCCGCCGCCGATGTCATCCGCTTGCGTGGCTCGATGGCCATCGAGCACACACTGGCACGCCGCGGCGCCGACAAGCTGTGGTCGCTGCTGCATACGGAGCCTTTCGTGAACTCGCTGGGCGCCCTCACCGGCAACCAGGCCATGCAGCAGGTCAAGGCCGGGCTGAAGGCCATCTACCTGTCGGGCTGGCAGGTGGCGGCAGACGCCAACAGCAGCGGCGAGATGTACCCCGACCAGAGCCTGTATGCGGTGGACTCCGTGCCGAAGGTGGTGCGCCGCATCAACGCCACGCTGCAGCGGGCCGACCAGATCCAGTGGAGCGAGGGGCGCGACGACATCGACTACTACGCACCGATCGTGGCCGATGCCGAAGCCGGGTTCGGCGGCGTGCTCAACGCCTTCGAGCTGATGACGGCCATGATCGAGGCCGGTGCCTCGGGCGTCCATTTCGAGGACCAGCTCGCCTCCGTCAAGAAGTGCGGCCACATGGGCGGCAAGGTGCTCGTGCCCACGCGCGAGGCCGTGGCCAAGCTCGTGGCGGCGCGCCTGGCGGCCGACGTCATGGGCACGCCCACGATCCTGCTCGCGCGCACCGATGCCGAGGCGGCCGACCTCGTCACGAGCGACGTGGATGACAACGACCAGCCGTTCCTGACCGGTGAGCGCACCGTGGAGGGGTTCTTCCGCACCCGCAATGGCCTGGACCAGGCCATCAGCCGCGGGCTGGCCTATGCACCCTACGCCGACCTGATCTGGTGCGAGACGGGCAAGCCTGACCTCGCGTTCGCCAAGGCCTTCGCCGACGCGATCCACGCGAAGTTCCCGGGCAAGCTGCTGGCCTACAACTGCAGCCCGAGCTTCAACTGGAAGAAGAACCTCGACGACGCGACGATCGCCAAGTTCCAGCGCGAGCTCGGTGCCATGGGCTACAAGTTCCAGTTCATCACGCTGGCGGGCTTTCACAGCCTCAACTACTCGATGTTCGACCTCGCCTACGGCTACGCGCGCCAGAACATGAGCGCCTTCGTCGAGCTGCAGCAACGCGAATTCGCCGCGGCAGACCGTGGCTTCACCGCCGTGAAGCACCAGCGCGAGGTGGGCACGGGGTACTTCGACGCCGTGACGACCACGATCGAGCGGGAGGCCTCCACCGCCGCGCTCAAGGGCTCCACCGAGGACGAGCAGTTCCTCGACGGCACCCACCACTGACGAGGCAGCGGGGCGGGGCGCGCCGCCCCGTCTCCCGTTCAGCCGCCTGCTCGTGCGGCGGGCCAGGCGGCCTTGCCGGGCACCGGGTGGAGCGGCCTCAGAGCGAAGCGGCCAGCATCGCCCGGTAGTCGTCGCGCGTGGCCAGGCGTGGGTTCGTCTTGTGGCAGTGATCGGCCATCGCGCCGTCGATCACCTGCTCGAAGATGGCGGGCGTCACGCCCAGCTCGGCCAGCCCCCGGGGCAGGCCCAGGCGCGCGTTGAGACCGCGCAGTGCCTCGCACAGCTCGGTGCCCGCCGCATCGCAGGAGCCGATGCCCACCGCATGCGCCATGCGCTGCAGCCGCTGCTCGTTCCGGATCGAGGGCGCCGAGGCGTTGAAGGCCACGACCGCGGGCAAGAACATGGCGTTGAGCGTGCCGTGGTGCAACCGCGGGTCGACGCCTCCCAGGCTGTGGCTGAGCGAATGCACGCAGCCCAGGCCCTTCTGGAAGGCCATGGCGCCTTGCATGCTCGCGCTCATCATCGCCCAGCGCGCATCGCGGTCCGAGCCGTCGCGCGTGGCACGCTCGATGTGCGCCCAGCCGCGGGCCAGCCCGTCGAGCGCGATGCCGTCGGCCGGGGGATTGACGGCCGGCGCCATGAAGGTCTCCATGCAATGGGCGATCGCGTCCATCCCCGTAGCGGCCGTCAGGCGCGGGGGCAGGCCGAGCGTGAGGCCCGGGTCGAGCAAGGCCGTGCGCGGCACCAGGCCCCAGGAGTGGAAGCCCAGCTTGCGGCCGTCGTCGACGATGAGGATGGCCCCGCGCGCCACCTCGCTGCCCGTTCCGGCGGTGGTGGGCACGGCCACGAGGGGCAGCACGGCCGAGGTGATGCGTGGGCTGCCGCCCTCGATCGTGGCGTAGGTCTTGAGCGCGCCCTCGTGCGTGGCGGCGATGGCCACGCCCTTGGCCAGGTCGATGCTCGAGCCGCCGCCCACGGCCACCAGGCCGTCGCAGCCGGCTGCGCGCAGAGCCTGCACCGCGGCGCGAACCCCGGCCTCTGTCGGGTTGGAGGGCGTGCCATCGAACACGGCGTGCGGCATGTCGCGCAGCGCATACAGGGCCTGGTCGAGCACGCCGGCGGCGCGCACGCCCGCGTCGGTGATGACGAGCGGCCGTTGCATGCCGGCATCGGAGCAGGCCTGCGGCAGCATCGAGACGACGCCGAAGTCGAGGTGAATCTGGGTCAGGTACTGGATGTGGGCCATGCCTGAAGTATGCCCCGGCAGGCGCAGCCGGCAGTACTCAGCGAGGCTCCGGCGCCACCCCCGCCTGGTTCACGACCACGCCGGGCGCGCCCGCCAGCAGGAGGCTGCGGATGTCATCTGGCACGCGCACCTTCTGGTGGGCCTGCGCCGTCACCATGACGTAGGTGGCGGCCGTCGTCGCCACCAGGCGCCCGGACGGGTATTGCGCCACCTGCATGCCCAGGACGAACGACGTGTTGCCCACGGACGTGGTCTCCACCGTGATGGCCAGGACCTCGTCGAAGCGGGCGGGCGAACGAAAGTCCGTCACGAGCCTGACGACCTGGGTATCCAGGCCGGCCGCCAGAAGCTGGTCGTAGCCTCCCACCACCGCCCGGAAGAACTCGTTCATCGCGATATCGGCGTAGTCCCCATAGCGGGCGTTGAAGACCACGTGCTGGGCATCGCACTCGCCGTAGCGCACGCGAAGCAGCAGGGTGAAGGCAGGGGCAGGGTGGTTCATCGCGGCGTCCCTCGGCTTGGCACCGCCTCAATCTATCACCGGCGCGCGGGCGCTGACTCGGTGGCGCTGAAGTCGCGCGTTCTCAGCCAGGCGCGGCGCCGAAGTCCTCGACGTGGCGCGAGCCGATCAGCGCGTCGCCGAGGGCCAGGCCCAGCTCGCTCTCCAGGCTCTCCCAGGCAGGCGACGCCTGAGGCCCGGCTGCCGGATCAGGCTCCCAGCGCCAGACTTCCATCACGGTGGCAGGGCCCGAGGCGGCGGCGGCGTCCACCCGCAGCAGCAGTTCCGCGTGCAGGCCGGGCTCGCGCGCCGCCCACGTTCGCTGTACCGCGCGCACCGCTGCGCATGCCGGTGCCAGGCGCTCGCGCGGCACCTTGTAGTACACGCAGCGGTGGAGCCACACGCGCATCAAGCCTCGGCCGGCCATGCGTAGGGCAGGGCCAGCGGCCGCAGCGGCGGTCCTTCGGCCGAGCCCAGGTGCAGCGGGGCGGCCTGGGCCGCGGCGATCTTGGTCTCGGCCATCAGCTCCCAGGTGCCGGGCTGACCCGGTGCGGGTGCCGCCAGCACCACCGTGCCAGCCGGCTGCCCGGGGTCGTCGGCGGCGAAGATCGAGTCGCCCGGTTCGGGCCGCGCCTCCACGGCATAGAGGTAGGCGCGGCGCTTGAGCGTGCCCCGGTATTGGCTGCGCGCCACGACCTCCTGGCCCGGGTAGCAGCCTTTCTGGAAACTCACCCCGCCCACGAGTTCGAGGTTGACCATCTGCGGCACGAAAAGCTCGACCGTTCGCGCCTGCACGCGGGCCACGGCACTGCGCACCTCGTAGGCCTCCCAGCACTCGGCGGGTAGCGCCGGACCCTCGGGCGGCGGCGCCTGGCGAT
>CAILKA010000120.1 GCA_903834645.1 uncultured beta proteobacterium | reverse complement strand
CGGCGCCAAGGACGAGGTGCTGCACTACGTCGACCTGATGCCCGGCGGGCTGCACCGTCAGTACTCGAGCACGCAGGAGTGCAAGAGTGTGGTGACGACCCCCTCAGGCGGGCAGTTGCTCCTGGATCGTGGCTACCACCACGTCAGCGGCCTGGCCTGGTCAGGGCGCGGCCGCATCAAGCGCGTGGATGTGTCGGTGGACGGGGGCGCCAACTGGCGCACGGCGCGGCTGGAAACGCCGGTGCTGTCCAAGTGCCTGACGCGCTTTGGCATCGACTGGATCTGGGATGGCAAGCCCGCGCTCATCCAGAGCCGCGCCATCGACGAGACGGGCCACGTGCAGCCCACCTACCGCCAGTTGCGCGCCGTGCGCGGCTCGCGCTCGATCTACCACAACAATGCGATCCAGACCTGGCTCGTGCAGGAGAACGGGGAGGTGAAGAATGTCCAGCTCTCCTGAGCGCTGCCACCCGAGGCGCCGCCTGCCCTGCTCCGTGCGGACGGCCGCGGCGCTGCTGCTCGCCCTGTGCGTGACCGGGGCCGTGCAGGCCCAAAGCGCCCCGAAAGCCTCCTCCGGCACCGCGGTGCCCGCACCCGCTGCCCGGCAGGCTGCCGTGGCCGCGGCCGCTTATCCCGGCATCGGGCGGCCCGCCACGCCCGCCGAAATCGCCGCCTGGGACATCGACGTGCGCCCGGACTTCAAGGGCCTGCCACCCGGCAGCGGCACGGTCGCACGCGGCATGGAGGTGTGGGAAGCCAAGTGCGCCTCCTGCCACGGGATCTTCGGCGAGAGCAACGAGGTGTTCGCGCCCGTCATAGGCGGCACCACGAAGGACGACATCCGCACCGGCCGCGTCAAGCGCCTGACCGATGACTCCTTCCCCGGCCGCACGACGATGATGAAGCTCTCCAACGTCTCGACGCTGTGGGACTACATCAACCGCGCGATGCCGTGGAACGCGCCCAAGTCGCTGTCGACCACCGATGTGTACGCCGTGACGGCCTACATCCTGAACATGGCCGAGGTGGTGCCGGAGAACTACACGCTGTCGCACACCAACATCGCCGAGGTTCAGCAGCGCCTGCCCAATCGCCAGGGCATGACCACTGACCACGGCATGTGGCCCGGCAGGACGATGGTCAATGGCGGCAAGCCCGACGTGCGCACCACGGCCTGCATGGTCAACTGCGCAACCGAGGCGAAGGTGGCCTCCTTCCTGCCCGACCACGCGCGCAACGCCCACGGCAACCTCGCCGAGCAGAACCGCCTGGTAGGCCCGCAGGTGGGCGCCGACACCACGCGCCCACCGGCCGCAGCTGCCCTGGGCGCGGGCCGCACGGGAGCCCCTGCTGCAGCCGCCCCGGCTGTCGCGCCCCCGGCCCCGGGGGGCACGGCTGGCGGCGCCAGCGCCGCGGCGCTCGCGCTCTTTGCCAAGCACGGCTGCACGGCCTGCCACGCCGTGGACCGCAAGGTGCTCGGCCCGTCGATGGTCGAGGTGGCGCGCAAGTACGCCTCCCGTGCCGACCGGGCAGACTACCTGGCAAGCCGCATCGTGGGCGGTGGCGCGGGTGTCTGGGGCCAGATCCCGATGCCCGCCCAGACGATCCCGAAGGCCGACGCGCAGTCGCTTGCGCAGTGGCTGGCAGCAGGTGCGGGCAAGTAAGGCCCTTGGCGGCCCCGACCTTGGCCTCGACGCACAATGTACGCAGCCACGACAATATGACCGCAAGCGGGCGCCTGGCGCCCGCGCCCCCTCACCCTCGATCACGATCGACAAGGAGTAGCGCATGAAGACCACCCGACGCGAGATGCTCGCCCACAGCAGTGCCGTGCTTGGCCTGCTGGCCACCGCCGGATTGCTGCCGGCCACCGCCCACGCCGACTGGACCAAGGCCGCCTTTGACGCCCGGACGATGCCCGATGCCCTCAAGGCGCTGGGAGGCGCTGCCGCGCCGGTCGAGAGCAAGGACATCACGGTCAGCGGACCCGACATCGCCGAGAACGGCGCCGTCGTGCCCGTGGGCTGCTCGACCGCGCTGCCGGGCGTCAAGCGCATGGCCATCCTGGTGGAGAAGAACCCGAGCGTGCTGGCTTCGGTCTTCGATGTCAGCGACGCGGTGGACGCGAATTTCAACACCCGCGTCAAGATGGGCCAGTCCTCCAACGTCTACGCGGTGGCGATGATGAATGACGGCAAGGTGCTCTTCGCCGTCAAGGAGATCAAGGTCACGCTGGGCGGCTGCGGCGGCTGAGCCACGCGCACCCCCATCCACACCCGACACACCATCAGGAGAGATCGACATGGCAGACCCGATGCGCATCCGCGCACAGATGAGCGGCGACAAGGCCACCGTGCGCGTGCTGATGAGCCACGAGATGGAGACCGGCCAGCGCCGCGACTCCGCCGGCAAGACGATTCCGGCCTGGTTCATCCAGGAGGTGACGGCACAGCACAACGGCAAGCAGGTGATGCGCGCCGAGTGGGGCCCCTCGGTGGCCAAGAACCCGTTCCTGCAGTTCTCCGTCAAGGGGGCCAAGGCCGGGGACAAGATCACCATCACCTGGGTCGACAACAAGGGCGACAAGCGCACCGACGAAGCGACGGTGAGCTGAGAGGCTCACGCGCGTGCACCGGGCCGCAGAGCCTGGGCGGCGCGGGCCACAGCAGGCGACCGTCCTCGCGCGGCGCCCATTCATCAGAAGAAGGAGACACACCTTGCGTACCTCGATCTTCGTGGCCTTGCTGGCCGGGCTGGGCATGGGGCTGGGGCTGGCCCCGGCCTGGGCGCAGCCGAAGTCCGCCGCCGACGGCATTGCCGAATACCGGAAGATGCTGGAGGACGGCAACCCCGCCGAGCTCTTCGAGGCCCGCGGCGAGGCGCTGTGGAAGCGCAAGCGCGGCCCCAAGAACGCCTCGCTCGAGCAGTGCGACCTGGGCAAGGGCCCGGGCGTCGTCAAGGGCGCCTTCGTCGAGCTGCCGCGCTTCTTTGCCGACACCGGCCGCGTGATGGACCTCGAGACACGCCTGGTGCATTGCATGCAGACGCTGCAGGGCCTGGACGGCGCGGAGATCGCCAAGACGCCCTTCGGCCGCGGCGAACAGGCCAACGTGACGGCGCTGGCCACCTGGGTGGCGGCGTCTTCGCGCGGCATGCGCTTCAACCTGTCGCAGGCCCACCCCGAGGAGCGTCGCAGCTACGAGCTGGGCAAGCGGGTCTTCTTCTACCGCGGCGGCACGCACGACTTCTCCTGCGCGGCCTGCCACTCGGCCGAGGGCCAGCGCATCCGGCTGCAGGACCTGCCCAACCTCACGAAGAACCCGGGCGACGGCATCGGCTTTGCCGCCTGGCCGGCCTACCGCGTGAGCAACGGCGAGATGTGGAGCATGCAGCTGCGCCTGAACGACTGCTACCGCCAGCAGCGCTTCCCCTACCCGGGCTTCGGCTCGGAGATCACGGTTGCCCTGGGCACCTACATGGGCGTCAACGCCAAGGGCGCCGAGTCGATCGCGCCGGCCATCAAGCGCTGAAGGGGGAGTACACATGAGCCACCGAATCACCTCCTGCGTGACCCTCGCCGCGGCCGCCTGCGCCACGCTGCTGGCCGGTTGTGCCACCGGGCCCACGCCAGCCGAGCTCGACGCGCAGGCGATGGCTGCCATCCGCGCATCCTTTCGCGACCAGGGCATCGCCAAGGTCGACCGCATCCGGCAGGACCTCGGCCAGTCCGCCTGCTCGTCGGACCAGCCGCCAGCCGACGACGCAGCCGACCGCGTCAAGGCCGAGGCGCTGGCCAGCGTGAAGTGGCCCGCCGGCGGCCAGTTCTTCGGCAACTGGGTCGATGGCGAGCGCATCGCGCAAAGCGGCCGCGGCATGACCTGGACCGACCCTTCCACCGACCCCAAGGCCAACGGCGGCAACTGCTACAACTGCCACCAGATCGACAAGAAGGAGCTCTCCTACGGAACGATCGGCCCCTCGCTGTGGAACTACGGCAAGAACCGGGGCATCTCCGACGTGACGGCCGATACCGCCGCGCCGATCGTGCACTACACGTGGGTGAAGCTGTGGAACAGCAAGGCCTACGCCGCGTGCTCCAACATGCCGCGCTTTGGCCACATGAAGCTGCTCGACGAGCAGCAACTGCGCCACATCATGTCGCTGCTGCTCGATCCGCGTTCGCCGGTCAACCAGTAGGCGCGGCGCGACTCCTGCCCCGGAGCCCGGCCTGGCCGGGCTTTCTTCGACCCCAAACATAAGCGGACACTGATCGTGAGCCTGAGCAAGCGCGAATTCCTGCAGGTGCTGACAGCCGCCTCGGTGGCCGGCATGGGGCTGGCCCGTCACGAGCAATCGGACGCCGCCACGGCCGAGCAGGCCCTGTACGACCTGCCCCCGCTGGGCCAGGGCAGCGGCTTCGTGAGCTTGCTCCACATGACGGACTGCCACGCACAGCTGCTGCCGATCCACTTCCGCGAGCCCAGTGTCAATCTCGGGGTGGGACCCATGCAGGGGCAGATCCCGCATCTGGTGGGCGAGCATCTGCTCAAGGCCGCTGGTGTGCCGGCGGGCACCGCACTGGCGCACGCCTACACCTGGCTCGACTTCGAGGCGGCGGCGCGGCGCTACGGCAAGGTGGGCGGCTTTGCGCACCTGGCCACGCTCGTCAAGCGGCTGAAGGCCAGCCGCCCGGGCGCGCTGCTGCTGGACGGGGGAGACACCTGGCAGGGTTCGGCCACGTCGCTGTGGACGAACGCGCAGGACATGGTGGACGCCTGCAAGGCGCTCACGGTGGACGTGATGACGGGCCACTGGGAGTTCACCTACGGCATGAAGCGCGTCCAGGAGATCATCGAGCGCGACTTCAAGGGCCGCATCGACTTCGTGGCGCAGAACGTCAAGACGGCCGACTTCGGCGACCCGGTCTTTGCGCCTTACGTGATGCGCGAGATGAACGGCGTGAAGGTGGCCATCGTCGGCCAGGCCTTCCCCTACACGCCCATCGCCAACCCGCGCTACATGGTGGCCGACT
>CAILKA010000119.1 GCA_903834645.1 uncultured beta proteobacterium | reverse complement strand
TTCAAACGATCGTAGACGGTGTTTCAGGCGATCGTGGACGGCGTTTCAGATGATCGTAGACGGTGTTTCACGGTGATCGTGGACGATCGGGAGCGCGGCGAGTGATCTGACTGCGTGGACATAGGCTGACCGCTTTTTGCGGACCACAGCCATGCCTACGCCGAGGATCACCATGCGCCAGATACGACAGGTTCTTCGCCTGCACCTTGAAGCGGGCCTCACCTACGGGCAGGTTGGCCGTGCGCTGGGCATTCCCAAGTCCACGGTGGGCAAGTTCGCCTTGCTGGCCCGCGCGGCAGGCGTGGACTGGGATGGCGCACAGGTGCTCAGCGACGAGCAGCTCGAGGCCCGGCTGTTCCAGCCCGCCGTGCCGCGCCAGGCGCGCCACCTCGAGCCCGACTATGCCTACATCCACCAGGAGCTCAAGCGAGCGGGCGTGACGCTGCAGCTGCTGTGGGAGGAGTACGCCCGGGCCAACGCGCAGGCCTACAAGTACACGAGCTTTTGCATCAAGTACCGGCTCTGGGCGGACGGGCTGAAGCGCTCGATGCGCCAGGTTCACGTGGGCGGCGAGAAGCTGTTCATCGACTACGCGGGCCAGACGGTGCCCATCATCGATGCGGCCACCGGCGAGATCAGCCGGGCGCAGATCTTCGTGGCAGCCATGGGGGCTTCGAGCTACACGTACGCGTGCGCCACGGCCACGCAGACGGCACCCGACTGGGTGGGCGCGCTGATGGATGCGCTGGAGTTCATGGGTGGCGTGCCGCGCTTGATCGTGCCCGATCAGCCGCGCGCGCTCGTGGCCCAGCCCGATCGCTACGAGCCCGGCGTGGGGCGGCTGCTGCAGGAGCTGTGCGACCACTACGGCACGGCCGTCTTGCCAGCCCGGCCGGCTCGCCCGCGCGACAAGCCCAAGGTGGAGGCGGCGGTGCTGGTGGTGGAGAGGTGGATCCTGGCGCGGCTGCGCAACCGGCGCTTCTTCAGCCTGGCCGAGCTCAACGCGGCGATCGCGCAGCTCGTGGCCGAGCTCAACGCTCGCCCCTTCAAGAAGCTGCCGGGCTGCCGCCTGGAGGCCTTCGAGCGACTGGACCGCCCGGTGCTGCGGCCGCTGCCGAGCGCGCGCATGCCGATCCTGCGCTTCAAGAGCGCGGGCGTGAACATCGACTACCACGTCGAGTTCGACGAGCACTACTACAGCGTGCCGCACCGGCTGGTGGGCAAGAAGGTGGAGCTGCGCGTGAGCCCAACGACGCTGGAGGCCTTCTTCGGCCAGCGCCGCGTGGCCGTTCACCCCTACAGCGCCCTCAAGGGCCGCTTCTCGACCCTGCCCGAGCACATGCCCGCGTCGCACCGCGCGCACTTGGAGTGGACCCCGGGCAAGCTCGTTGCCTGGGGCGAGCGCATAGGCGTGGCGTGCGCGGCGGTCGTGCGTTGGCAGATGGAGCACCGCCCCCACCCCGAGCAGGGCTACCGATCCTGCCTGGGGCTGCAGAGCCTGGCGCGGCGCTTCGGCCACGAGCGCATGGAAGCCGCGTGCACGCGCGCCATGGCGATCCGCTCGCCCACTTACCAGAGCATCAAGGCGATCCTGGCCAACGGCATGGACCGCCAGCCCGCGAAGTCCGAGCCCGCCCAGGGCTTGCTGCCGCTGCACGACAACGTGCGCGGCCCGGACTACTACCACTGACCGACACAGCAGCAAAGGCACACCCCCATGACCCCTGCCCATACCTTGGACCAACTCAAGCAGCTGCGCCTGGACGGCATGCTGGCCGCCCTGGGCGACCAGGCCACCAGCGGCGCGGCGGCCAAGCTCGGCTTCGACGCCCGGCTGAGCCTGCTCGTGCAGCGCGAGATCGACTGGCGCGACAACAGGCGGCTGGCCCGGTTGCTCAAGGCCGCCAGGCTCAAGGTCAGCAGCGCTTGCATCGAGGACATCGTCTGGCGCGACAGCCGCAACCTGGACCGCCAGCTCGTGGCCGCGCTGGCCGGCTGCGACTGGGTGCGTCACGCCCAGCCCATCCTCATCAGCGGCGCCACGGGCTGCGGCAAGACGTGGCTGTCGTGCGCGCTGGCGCGCCAGGCCGCGCACTGCGGCTTCAGCGTGCTGTACGCGCGCTGCAACCGGCTGCTGCAGGAGCTGCGCGTGGCCCACGGCGAGGGAACCTTCACCCGCCGCCTGGCGCAGCTCGCGCGCGTGGACGTGCTGCTGCTCGACGACTTCGCCGGCGCACCCATCGATGCCAGCGAGCGCACCGACCTGCTCGAGCTCCTGGACGACCGCGTGGGCACCAAGGCCACCATCATCACGAGCCAGCTGGCCGTCAACGCCTGGCACACCTGGCTGGCCGACCCCACCATCGCAGACGCCATCCTGGACCGCATCGTGCACCGGTCCCACCGCATCGAGCTCAAGGGCCCGTCACTGCGCGACCCCAAGCACTCACACGCGTGAGCGCCCCGACCATGAACCCGATGCACCAACACCCCACCCCGGAACACGGCTTGCCCACCGCGCCGCTCGTGCGTTCGTCGCAGGCGACGCCCGAGCGCCGCCGTGGACAAGCCTGCACCGTGGTATCCACAACCAGCAACAACCCGCTTGCCCAACGCGTTGCCCACCCCGGCGATTACATCGCCAGCGTGGACAACACCACCGCCGGCTTCAGCGCCATCGTGGACGACTGAGATACCATCAAACCCATCACTCGCGCGCGCTCCGATCGTCCACGATCGCGATGAAACGCCGTCCACGATCAGCCTGAAACAGGCGTCTACGATCGCTGAAATGCGCAGTTACCGATGAAGTCGAGAATGACCAGATGGCTCTTCTCGTCGCTGAGGCGCAGGCCGCGGCCGAGTTGCTGAAGGAAGAGGATCTTCGACTCGGTCGGGCGCAGCATCATCACCGTGTCGATGCCGGGGAGGTCGACGCCCTCGTTGAAGAGGTCGACGGAAAAGACGACGCTGAGTGAACCGTCCCGCAGCTGCTCCAGTGCCTGTGCGCGGCCAAGCGCCGACCCGGCGTACACAGCAGCCGACGCGATGTCCGCTTTCTGAAACTGCGATGCCATGTACTCGGCGTGCCTGATCGACACGCAGAAGGCCAGCGTGCGCTTCTGGGCCCGTGATCGCCACTCCCGCATGGCATGTCGTGCACGTGCCAGGGTGGCCAGCTTGTTCGACAGCTCCTCTGGATCGAACCGCCCGTTGCGCCAGGGCACCTCGCGGTAGTCGACCA
>CAILKA010000118.1 GCA_903834645.1 uncultured beta proteobacterium | reverse complement strand
CCGCCTGCTCGCCGAAGAGGTCGGTCTCGGTCTCCTCGCGGAAGTTGGTCTCGATGATGCCGGCCTTGCCGCCTCCGTTGGCGGCCGCGTAGCTCAGCGCGAGATCACGCCCCTTGCCGCTGCGGTCGGCGTGCACGGCAATCAGGTGAGGCACGCCGCCACCCTGGGCGTAGGTGCTGCGCACCGTGTGGCCGGGCGCCTTGGGGGCTACCATCCACACGTCCAGATCCTCGCGTGGGACGACCTGCCCGTAGTGCACGTTGAAGCCGTGCGCAAAGGCAAGCGACGCTCCGGGGCGGATGTGCGGCTCCACGTCGTTCTTGTACACGGACGCAATCTGCTCGTCTGGCAGCAGGATCATCACCACATCTGCGCCCTTGACCGCCTCGGCCACCTCGGCCACCTTCAGGCCGGCGTTCTCCACCTTGCCCCAGGAGGCGCCGCCACGGCGCAACCCGACCGTGACCTTCACGCCACTGTCGTTGAGGTTCTGCGCATGCGCATGCCCCTGCGAGCCGTAGCCCACGATCGTCACGTTCTTGCCCTTGATGAGGCTCAGGTCGGCGTCCTTGTCGTAGTAAACCTTCATTGGTATTGCTCTCTGCTGCGTGAAAAAGAGGGGGTGTTCAGACACGGAGGATGCGCTCGCCGCGGCCGATGCCGCATGCGCCAGTACGTACGGTCTCGAGGATCGCCGCACGGTCGATGGCCTGGAGGAAGGCATCGAGCTTGGCGGAGTCACCTGTGAGCTCGATCGTGTAGGCCTTGTCGGTGACGTCGATGATGCGCCCACGGAATATTTCGGCCATGCGCATCATCTCCTCGCGCTCCTTTCCGACGGCGCGTACCTTGAGCAGCATCAGCTCGCGCTCGGTGTAGCTGCCTTCGGTCAGGTCGACCACCTTGACCACCTCGATCAGGCGGTTGAGGTGCTTGGTGATCTGCTCGATGACATCGTCGGAACCGGCCGTGACGATCGTCATGCGCGACAGCGATGCGTCCTCGGTGGGGGCCACCGTCAAGCTCTCGATGTTGTAGCCGCGCGCGGAAAACAGCGCGACGACGCGCGACAAGGCCCCGGGTTCGTTCTCGAGCAGGACCGCGATGATGTGCTTCATGGTGCGCCCTCGACCGGCTCCTCGAGCGCGGCCGACCGGTGGGTCGACCCGCATTGGCCGGCTGGTCAGCGGTGTAAGTGGTGGATGGATCAGCGACGAGCCGCGGCGCAGGGGTCGGAGCTTTCGGGGGCCGGGTGGACCCCCTCCCGCTCCGGCACCTGCGGCCGGCCGCTCACAGGTCCTCGGAGCCGAGCAGCATCTCGCTGATGCCCTTGCCGGCCTGGACCATCGGCCAGACGTTCTCGGTGGGGTCGGTGCGCACGTCCAGGAACACGGTGCGGTCCTTCAGCCGGATGGCCTCCCGGAGCGCGGGCTCGACGTCAGCGGGCTTCTCGATGAGCATGCCGACGTGCCCGTAGGCCTCCGCGAGCTTGACGAAGTCAGGCAGCGCATCCATGTAGCT
>CAILKA010000117.1 GCA_903834645.1 uncultured beta proteobacterium | reverse complement strand
TACTGCGTCTCGTGCTGGGCCGACAGGATCGCGAGCATCGGCGTGAAGGCCTGGCGCGCGTCGTCGCCACGCGCGAGTGCGTCGTCGACGGCGCTCGGGATCGCGTCGGCCAGGCGCTCGAGCATGCGCTGAGCCGCGGCCTGGCCCAGCGGCACGGCCTTCATCGCCGCCTGCACCATGTTCTCGGCCCAGCCGAAGGCGAAGGCCAGCAGCGCGTGGCGCGCGTCGGCGCCGGCCAGCGTGGCCGCGAGCGCGAAGGCCACGGGCCAGGTCGGGGCGGGGGCGAGGGCGGCGCAGGCCGGCACGCGGGGGTCATCGGCCTGCGCGCCGTTGCGCAGCCACTCCACCAGCGAGCGGCCCATCTGCTCGGCCTGAAGGCGCAGTTCGGCGGTCTCGCGCGTGGCGAGCACCCAGTCGTTGAGGGCTTCGGCTCGCGTGAGGTCATGGGCCTGCCAGGCGTGCACGGCCTGGGCGGCCGCGGGTGCGTCGGCGCGGGCCAGCGCGAGGTGCAGCTGGTCGACCAGCCAGTCGCTTGCCTGCGCCTCGTTCGTGACGCGCCCGGCCTCCACCGCTGCCTCCAGGCCCTCGGAGTAGCTGAAGCCCCCCACCGGCAGGGCCGGCGAGGCGAGCCACATCAGGCGCAGCAGGGTGGGGGAGTCGGGCATGGCGTGCGGGCGCCGCGGCTCAGGCGCCGCGCGGGCGGTGTGTGATCGTCACGGGCTGCGGGCTGGCGTGGGTGTGGTCGTGGTCGTGGTCGTGGTCGTGGTCGTGGTCGTGGTCGTGGTCGTGGTTGCAGCCTGGGCCGTGAACATGGCCACTCTCGTGGTCGTGCGTGTGGTCGTGGTCATGATCGTGGGATTGGCCGTGGTCGTGCGCATGGTCGTGGCCATGGGAATGACCGTGCCCATGCCCCGCCGCATAGGCCCCGCCTTCCGGTTCGAAGGCGGCGTCCTCGGTCGTCACGATCAAGTGCATGCGCGCGAGCATCTCGGCCAGCACGTGGTCGGGCTCGATCTTGAGGTGGTCGGGCTGCAGTTCGATGGCCACGTGGCGGTTGCCCAGGTGGTAGGCCGCGCGGGTGAGGTCGAAGGGCGTGCCGTGCTGGGTGCAGTGGCGCACGACCATCACGGGCTGCGCCGCGGCCTGCACGCGGATGAGCGAGCCGTCCTCGGCCACGAGCACGTCGCCGCCGCGGGCCTGGGTGCCGCGCGAAAGGAAGACGCCCAGCGTGCGGCCGGCGGAGTCGGTGGCGTCGAAGCGGCTCTTCTGGCGCACGTCCCAGTCGAGCGAGACGGTGGTGGCGCGCTTGAGCAGCACGGGGGCCAGGCCGCGGCCGGCGGGGACGAGCTTGTTGACGGTCAACATGTCTCAGATAATAATACAGAAGTTATAACTAACAGGAGCTCTCGTGACCGCCACCCTCAAGCTCACCCAGATCGGCAACTCGGTGGGCGTGATCCTGCCCAAGGAGATCCTCGCACGGCTGAAGCTCGAGAAGGGCGACACGCTTTTCCTTTCCGATTCGGCCAACGGGCTCGTGCTCACGCCCTACGACCCCGCGCTAGACGAGCAGCTGGCACTCGGCCGTGAGTTCATGCGCGAGTACCGCGACACCTTTCATCAGCTTGCCAAGTGATGAGCTGGCGCTGGATCACGCGCCAGGCGCTGGAACTGCTGCACGAGGAGAGCTTGTCGTTGCACGGAGGCGCGAGCGGGTTACGTGACGAGGGTTTGCTCGAATCGGCTCTGGCGCGCCCTCTCAACTTGTCCGCCTACGGCGAACCGGATCTGGCTGCCCTGGCTGCGGCCTATGGCGTGGGCCTTGCCAAGAACCATGCCTTCGTGGATGGCAACAAGCGTGCGGCTTTCCTCTCGGTCGGTCTGTTCCTGGGCCTCAACGGGTACCGACTCGTCGCCACGCAGGCCGAAGCCACACTGACGATGTTGGGCGTAGCCGCAGGCGAGATCGATGAAGAGGCCTTTGCCGCGTGGATACGCGAGCACACCCAGCCTCGCGCGCGAAGCTAGAACAGGAAATACCGCTGCGCCATCGGCAGCACGCTCGCAGGCTCGCAGGTGAGCAACTGCCCATCGGCGCGCACCGCGTAGGTCTGAGCGTCGATCTCCATCACGGGCGTGTAGCCGTTGTGCACCATGTCGGCCTTGCGCACGGTGCGGCAGCCCTTGACGGCTGACAGGCGCTTGCGCAGCGCGTAGCTCTCGGCCGCACCCGAGGCCAGCGCCGCCTGGCTCACGAAGGTGAGCGAGGTGCGGGCCAGGGCACCGCCGAAGGAGCCGAACATGGGCCGGTAGTGCACCGGCTGCGGCGTGGGGATGCTGGCGTTGGGGTCGCCCATCGCGGCCAGCGCGATGAAGCCGCCCTTGAGCACGAGCGCGGGCTTGACGCCGAAGAAGGCTGGCTTCCAGATGACCAGGTCGGCCCACTTGCCCACCTCGACGCTGCCCACCTCGTGCGCGATGCCGTGGGTGAGCGCGGGGTTGATGGCGAGCTTGGCCACGTAGCGCTTCACTCGCGCGTTGTCGTGGCGCGCGCTGTCGCCGGGCAGGCCGCCGCGCTGCGCCTTCATCTTGTGCGCCGTCTGCCAGCAGCGGATCACGACCTCGCCGACCCGGCCCATGGCCTGGCTGTCGGAGGAGAACATGCTGATGGCGCCGAGGTCGTGCAGGATGTCTTCCGCGGCGATGGTCTCGCGCCGGATGCGGCTCTCGGCAAAGGCCAGGTCTTCCGCGATGGACGCATCGAGGTGGTGGCACACCATCAGCATGTCCAGGTGCTCGTCCAGCGTATTGACGGTGTACGGGCGCGTGGGGTTGGTGGAAGAGGGCAGCACGTTGGCCTCGCCCACCACCTTCATGATGTCCGGAGCGTGGCCGCCGCCGGCGCCCTCGGTGTGGAAGCTGTGGATCGTGCGGCCCTTGAAGGCGGCGATGGTGTCTTCGACGAAGCCGCTCTCGTTGAGGGTGTCGGTGTGGATCGCGACCTGGGTGTCGGTTTCCTCGGCCACCGACAGGCAGTTGTCGATGGCCGCAGGTGTGGTGCCCCAGTCTTCGTGGAGCTTCATGCCGATGGCGCCGGCTTCGACCTGCTGGCGCAGGGCCTCGGGGCGGCTGGCGTTGCCCTTGCCGAGAAAGCCCAGGTTCATCGGGAAGGCATCGGCCGCCTCGAGCATGCGGCGGATGTTCTCGGGGCCGGGCGTGCAGGTGGTGGCAAAGGTGCCGGTGGCCGGGCCGGTGCCGCCACCGATCATGGTGGTGACACCGCTGGCCAGGGCCTCGTCGATCTGCTGCGGGCAG
>CAILKA010000116.1 GCA_903834645.1 uncultured beta proteobacterium | reverse complement strand
CATGGCTTCGTCGTAACCGTCATCGGTGGCTTCCATGTTCGCCAGAATCGAATTGGTGTAGTTGCTCACCGCCTTGGCCTGCGTCATCGTGATGTTGACGTGGTGGCGCGTGTAGCTGGAGGTCTTCACGAGGATGCCGCGCGCCAGGCCCTCCTCGCCGAGGTAGGCGCCCCAGGGCCAGGCCGCCACCATCAGGTGGATGGTGTTGCCCTTGGGGCTCACGCCCAGCCTCTTGTCGCCGATCCACACGAGCGGGCGCAGGTAGCCGCTGGCGAGCTTGTTCTCGCGCACCACGGTGCGCTGCGCCTGCATCACCTCATCGATCGAGAAGGGGATCTGCATGCGCAGGATCTTGGCGCTGTTGAACAGCCGCTCGGTGTGCTCGCGCAGCCGGAAGATCTGCGTGCCGCTGGTCGTCTCGTAGGCGCGCACGCCCTCGAAGGCGCCGCAGCCATAGTGCAGCGTGTGCGTGAGCACGTGGATCTTGGCGTCGCGCCACTCCACGAGCTGGCCGTCCATCCAGATCTTGCCGTCACGGTCCGACATCGACATTTCGCTACCTCGCTGTGCAGGGGGCGCCCTTCGGTGCGCGACCCCGGGCTTAAAACCCTGAGTTTATTCGGCTGCGGCCGCAGGAGCCGCAGGAGCTCCGGCCGGGGCCGGCTGCGGCTCGGCGTGCCGCTCCAGCGCCCAGCGCACCACGCGCCCGCCCACCAGGTCCACGCGCAGTTGCGCGCCTGAGTCGTCGCTCCAGGTGAAAGCCTCGCGCATGCCGATGCCTGCGCCGGCTGCCGGATCGGGCTCGGCCGCCTGCCCGAGGCTGCGCGTGATCGGGATGATCTCCATGAGCCGCATGCCGCGGCGCATGCGCGCGTGCACCATCACCGCGCTGCCCACGCGGCCCACGGGCGCGCCGCCGGCCTGGCGCATCGCGCGCAGCGCCCGGTTGAACTGCAGCAGCAGCCAAAACGAGATCAGCGTGAAAGCCATCACCACGCCCTGCCAGCCCCACTGCATCCCGCCCACCACCACGGCGGCCAGGGCCAGTGCCCATCCCCAAGTTGCACCCATGGGCGGGATTGTCGTCGCGTTCCCGGCCCTCGTGGATACGGCCCCACGGAAGGGGCTCTACAACCCCCGCACCACGTCGATGGCCTGCTCGATGCGGTCCACCGGATGCACCGTCAGGCCCTCGATGGCCTTCTTCGGCGCGTTGGCCTTGGGCACCACGGCCACGCTGAAACCGAGCTTGGCCGCCTCGCGCAGCCGCTCCTGGCCGCGCGGGGCGGGCCGCACCTCGCCGGCCAGCCCCACTTCACCGAAGGCGAGGAAGCCGCGCGGCAGCGCTCGCGCACGCAGCGAACTCGTGATGGCCAGCAGCACCGCCAGGTCCGCCGCCGGCTCGCCGATGCGCACGCCGCCCACGGCGTTCACGAACACGTCCTGGTCGCCGCAGGCCACGCCCGCGTGGCGGTGCAGCACCGCCAGCAGCATCGCCAGGCGATCCCGGTCCAGCCCCACGGAGAGCCGCCGCGGGCTCGGGCCGCCGGAGTCGACGAGGGCCTGCACCTCCACCAGCAGCGGCCGCGTGCCCTCCAGCGTCACGAGCACGCAGGCCCCGGGCACCGGCTCACCGTGTGTGGACAGGAAGATGGCGCTGGGGTTGGCCACGCCCTTCAAGCCGCGCTCGGTCATCGCGAAGACGCCGATCTCGTTGACGGCGCCGAAGCGGTTCTTGATGGCGCGCACGAGCCGAAAGCTCGAGTGCGTGTCGCCCTCGAAGTAGAGCACCGTGTCCACGATGTGCTCGAGCACGCGCGGGCCGGCAATCGCCCCCTCCTTGGTCACGTG
>CAILKA010000115.1 GCA_903834645.1 uncultured beta proteobacterium | reverse complement strand
TCCTCCAGCCCCGACAAGCCCTCGCGCCGGCGCAGTTCGGCCAGCACGTCAGCCGGCGCCACGCCGTGCTGGGCGAGCACCACCATCGTGTGGAACCACAGATCCGCCACCTCGGCCACGACGCGTTGCGGGTCGCCATCCTTGGCCGCCATGACGACCTCGGTGGCCTCCTCGCCCACCTTCTTGAGGGCTGCATCGGGGCCCTTGGCGAAGAGCCGCGCTACGTAGCTGCGCTCGGGGTCGCCGACGCGGCGAGACTCGATCACGGCCGCCAGGCGCGCCAGGGTGTCCTCGGCGGCGTCGCTCATGGCGGGGCTCCCTCGGGGCCGCCGGCGGGCTTGGCGTAGATCGTCGACGGATCCTTCAGCACCGGCTCGGCGCTCACCCACGCACCGCCTTCCAGACGCTGGAAAAAGCAGCTGTGACGGCCCGTGTGGCAGGCGATCGAGGGATCGTGCCCCTGCTGCGTGACCGTCAGCAGCACCACATCGGCGTCGCAGTCGGTGCGGATCTCGTGGACCTGCTGCACATGGCCGGACTCCTCGCCCTTGTGCCACAGGCGCTGGCGCGAGCGGCTCCAGTAGACGGCCTGCCCACGCTCGGCGGTGGCCGCCAGCGCCTCGCGGTTCATCCAGGCCACCATCAGGACGTCACCGCTGCCGCGCTCCTGCGCGATCACCGGCACGAGCCCGTCGCGGTCCCAGTGGATGTCATCGAGCCACGCCATGATGCGCAAAGTCTAGCCTGCGGGCGCCGCGGCGCCCGCGCGAGCCTCGGCGGCCAGCCACTCCAGCACAGGGGCGGTGCCCGGCAGCACGGGCGCGCAGCGCACGGGCAGCAGCTCCCAGCTCATCTGCTGGCCCTCGCGCATCTCGAAGCGGCCCGACCACTCTCGCACACGGCAGAAGTGCAGGCGCACGCGCGCGTGCGGGTAGTCGAAGATCTCCACGCGCCACGGCTGGGCGCGCCCGATGGTCACGCCGATCTCCTCCTGCAGCTCGCGCCGAAGCGCCTGCTCCACCGACTCGCCGGCCTCCAGCTTGCCGCCGGGGAACTCCCAGTAGCCCGCGTAGACCTTGCCAGGCGGACGCGTGGTCAGCAGGAAGCGCCCCTGGGCATCCACGAGCACGCCCACTGCCACCTCCACGGGCTCGCGACCCTCGGGGGCCGAGCCAGCGACGCCCTCAGCCATGGCAAAGGGCCACGTAGTCGCGCGCGAACTGCTGGGCCACACGGCCCGAACGCGAGCCCCGCTCCAGCGCCCAGACGAGTGCCTGCGGCCTCGCAGCGGCGATCAGCGCCTCGTCCAGGCCGAAGTGGCGCAGCCACTCGTTGACGATCGCCAGGTACTCGTCCTGGCTGAAGGGGTAGAAGCTGATCCACAGCCCGAAGCGCTCGGACAGCGAGATCTTCTCCTCCACCACCTCGCCCGGGTGCACCTCGCCGTCCTCGGTGTGCTGGTAGCTCAGGTTCTCGCGCATCGTCTCGGGCAGGAGGTGGCGCCGGTTGCTCGTGGCGTAGATGAGCACGTTGTCGCTGGACTGCGCCACCGAGCCGTCGAGGATCGACTTCAGTGCCTTGTAGCCGCTCTCGCCGCTCTCGAAGCTGAGGTCGTCGCAGTAGACGATGAAGCGCTCGGGCCGGTCGGCCACGAGCTCGACGAGGTCGGGCAGGTCCACGAGGTCGGCCTTGTCGACCTCGATCAGGCGCAGGCCGCGCGGACTGAACTCGTTCAGGCAGGCCTTGATGAGCGAGCTCTTGCCGGTGCCGCGCGCGCCGGTGAGGAGCACGTTGTTGGCCCCGCGGCCGGACATGAACTGCTCCGTGTTGCGCACCAGGCGCTCCTTCTGGGGCTCGACCTCGCGCAGCTGGGCCAGGCTGATCGGCGCCACGTGGCGTACGGGCTCGAGCACGCCGGCACTGCCGCGGCGGCGGTAGCGAAAGGCCGTCGAGGCGCTCCAGTCGGGCGCCTGCGCCGGGTGCGGCAGCACGGCTTCCAGGCGCGCCAGCAACGCCTCGGCACGCGCGATCAAGGTTTCCACGGTCATGCAGGAAGTGTAGTCAGCCCGCACGCGAGCCGGGCAACGGGCGCACCACGTCGTCGGCGATCACGAACACGCGCTCGCCCGGCTGCGGATGCACCGGGTGCATGCCCGTGAAGCCTCCGAAGGCCGGCAGCACGCCCACCTGCGGGCCGAGGTGGAAGCACGGCAGCCGCAGCCGGTGAGGGCCCTGGCCCACCCAGGCAGCAGGGTGCAGGTGGCCGGCCAGCACGTAGTGCCCAGGCTCGGGCTCGGGGTGGTGGCGCAACGCCAGGCCGCCGAGCACCAGCGGCTCATCGACGACCCGAATCGCCCACTGCGGCACGGGATCGCCGGCACGGTCGTCGTGGTTGCCGCGCACGAGCGTCATCGCGACCTGCGCATGCTGTGCACGCCAGGCGCCGAAGACCCGTTCCAGGGGGGCGGCGTGGGAGTGCCGCGCATGCAGCAGGTCGCCCAGGAAGACGAGCGCGCGGGCGCCGGTGCGCGACAGCAGTTGCGACAGGGTGGCGAGGTTGCGCGCGGTGGTGCCCGCCGGCACGGGAACACCCTGTCGCCGAAAGGCCTGCGCCTTGCCGAAGTGCGCATCGGCCACGAGCAGCGTGGCCGAGTCGGGCAGGAAGGCCGCACGCTCGGCCAGCAGCACGATCGGCTGCCCGCCGACTTGCACCGTCAGCGCCACCGCGGCGGACCCGCCCGCTCAGCTCGTCAGGCGCGCCAGCGCCGTGTCCAGGTGGTCCAGCGGCGAGCGCTTGAAGCCCGAGCGCGCATAGCGCTGCAGCCGCCCGATCACGAAGCACACCAGGGCTGAGGCGAGGGCCTGTGCGTCCACCGTCGGCGTGGGCGAACCCGCGGCCTCGGCGGCCGCGCGCAGGGACTGGCGCAGCTGGGCCTCCAGGCGGTCGAAGAATTGGTTCATGCGCGCACCCAGCCGCTCGTGCTCGAAGACGAGCGCGTCGCCCACCATCACGCGCGTCATGCCGGGGTTCTTCTCGCCGAACTGCAGCAGCAAGGCGGCAATCTTGCGCGCCTGCGCGGCACCCGAGGGCTCGCGCTCCACGACCTGGTTGACCAGGGTGAAGACGCTGGACTCGATGAATTCGATCAGGCCCTCGAACATCTGGGCCTTACTCGCGAAGTGGCGGTACAGCGCTGCCTCGCTCACGTCCAGCCGGGCGGCAAGCGCGGCGGTGGTGACGCGCTCGGAGCCCGGGTGTTCGAGCATGGCGGCCAGCGCCTGCAGGATCTGCACGCGCCGCTCGCCGGGCTTGGGCCGCTTGCGGGCCGGCTCGACGTGGGGCTGGGGGGGCACGCCGAAGGCAGCGTCGAGTTCAGGCGTCTCGGACATCGGTGCGCTCGGGCATGCGGGCAGGCATTCTTGCACAGCCGGCACCCGGTCGGCAGGGATGGAAAACACCGACTTCAGGGTGCACGGCGCAGGGCGGCCAGGCGCGTGACGCGGCGGTCCACGTAGGCGGGCCGGCCGCCGCGCCAGCGGGGTGCAGGGGTGCCAGCGGCAAGCGCGGCGCGCGCCCAGCGCTGCATCCACACCGTCTTCATCCCGACCTTGCGCGCGGCCTTCTGGTGCTCGAGGGTGTCTTCCACCAGCGTGCAGCGCCCGGGATGCACGCGCAGACGCGCCGCCACCCAGCGCAGCATGCGCGCATCGGGCTTGGGACGCAGGTGGCCGAACATGCGCATGTCCTCGATGGCGATCACGTCGTCAAAGAGGTGCGTGATGCCCAGCACGCCCAGCACGCGTGCGGTGTAGTCGGCCGGCGCGTTGGTCAGGATGAACCGCCGGCCCGGCAGGCGCCGCAGCGCGGCGAAGTCGTGCGCGTGCCCGCACACGCGCTCCTCCAGGCCCGGCAGGCGGTGCGTGTGGTCCAGGAAGTGCGAGGCCTTCACGCCATGGTGGCGCATCAGCCCGAGCAGCGTGGCCCCGTAGCGGTGCCAGTAGCGCCGGCGCAGCACGTCGGCCTCGGCCTCGGTGGTGCCCAGCTCGCGCACGATGTAGGACGTCATCTCGCGGTTCAGGTGGCCGAAGGCCGCCCGCGATGCGTCATGCAGCGTGTTGTCGAGGTCGAAGAGCCAGATCTTCTTCAATGGGAGCGGATCATGGTGCCGTAGGCCTGGTCGGTCAGGATCTCCAGCAGCATGGCATGGGGCACGCGCCCGTCGATGATGTGCACGGCGTTCACGCCGCTCTTGGCGGCGTCCAGCGCGCCGCTGATCTTGGGCAGCATGCCGCCGCTGATCGTGCCGTCGGCAAAGAGCGCGTCGATCTCGCGCGCCGAGAGGTCGGTGAGCAGCCGGCCCGACTTGTCCAGCACCCCGGGCGTGTTGGTCAGCAGGATCAGCTTCTCCGCCTTGAGCACCTCGGCGAGCTTGCTCGCCACGAGATCGGCGTTGATGTTGTAGCTCTCGTTGCGGTCGCCGAAGCCGATGGGGCTGATGACGGGGATGAACTGGTCGTCCTGCAGCGCGCTCACCACGCTCGGATCGATGGAGGTGATCTCGCCCACCTGACCCACGTCGTGCTCGATGGAGGGATCCTTGTGGTCGAGCATGCGCAGCTTGCGCGCGCGGATGAGCCCGCCGTCGCGCCCTGTCAGGCCCACGGCCTTGCCGCCGGCGGCGTTGATCAGGCCCACGATGTCTTGCTGCACCTCGCC
>CAILKA010000114.1 GCA_903834645.1 uncultured beta proteobacterium | reverse complement strand
GGCCAGCGCCATCACCGCAAACAGCAGCCAGGCAATGGCTGACGCGGTGCCAAAGTCGCCTTCGGTGAAGGCCACGCGGTACATGTGCATGGCCGCCGTGCGTCCGCCCTGGTCGATGCCGCCCGTGCCGCCCGTCAGGATGAAGGGCTCCTCGAACAGCTGCAGGTTGCCGATGAGTGTGAGCGTGACCGCGAAGTAGGCCATCGGCTTGAGCAGGGGCAGCACCACGTGGATGAACTGCTGCCACGGACGCGCGCCATCCAGTGCCGCGGCTTCCATCAGTTCTCGTGGCACGGTCTGCATCGCCGAGAGGTAGAGCACCGTGTTCCAGCCCACATAGCGCCAGAACACGACCAGCGAAATCATGATCTTGGTGTACTCCGGCTGGCTCCAGTCGATCGGCGCCAGGCCCAGCACCTGGCCCAGCGCCGTGTTGACGATGCCGAAGTCCTTGGAGAACATCGAGGTGAACACCAGCGAGAGCGCCACCGTCGAGGTGATGAAGGGCAGGAAGTACAGGCCGAGCACCAGGTTGCGCATGCGCCGCAACCGCGTATGCAGCCACCAGGCGAGCGGCAGCGCGACCAGGTGCTGCGGCAGGCCCGAGACCAGTGCGATCCACAGCGTGTTGCCGATCGACTGCGCGAACCAGTCGTCGTCCATCAGGGCGTAGCGGAAGTTGTCCAGCCCCACCCACTGCATCTGCGAGAGCCCGGCTGCGGGGTCCCAGCGGTGCAGCGACAGGCCGATCGAGAACACCATCGGAAACAGCCCGAACACCGCAAACAGCACGAAGAAGGGGCTGACGAACAGGTAGGGCTGCACGCGCCGCAAGGCCTCGCGCCAGCGCTGCCGCGGCGTCACGGGTGTGTGCTGCGGTGTGCTCATGCCGGGCTTGCCGGGGTGGAGATGCGGGCGCGCCGCAGGATGCGTCGTTCGGCTTCGGCCAGCACCTCGCCAATGCGGTCGCCGTGCTCGAGCACACGTTCCAGCGCGGCCTGGATGACGTCGCGCGCCAGGCGGTCGTGGCGGTCGGCATCCACGGCGGGAATGCGCAGCGACGCATCGCGCCAGAGCTGGCGTGCGCGCTGGCCGCCAAAGTAGGGCAGCGGCTGGTCGAACAGCGGGTCGGCATGCGCGGCAGCCATCGCCGGGAACGCGTCCAGCGTCGTGAAGGCCGTGCGTTGCTGGGCCGGGTCCAGGGCCAGCGCGCGCAGAAACTCCCAGGCCAGCGCCGGCTCGCGGGCGCCGCGCGGGATCGCGTAGTAGCTGCCGCCCCATGAGGCGAAGTTGCCGGCGGGCAGGGCGGCGCAGCGCCACAGGCCCGCAGCCTTGGGCGCGATCCAGTTGGCCAGGTGCCCACCAAACCAGCCGCCGAACATCTGCGTGGCGATGCGGCCGCGCCGCAGGCCTTCAGCCCACTCATTGCTCCAGGCCGTGACGCGCGCGTCGATGCCTGCGCGCCGGGCGCGGGCGGCCCAGTTGAAGGCCTGCTCGAAGCGCTCTGCGCGCACCAGTGGCCGGCCCTCGGCACTGAAGTACACGCCCTCGCCCGGCCGCAGGCCGTTGCGGATGACGACGTCGGCGATGTCGCCCGCATGGGCTACCAGGTAGCCGTTGTGCCGCGCTTTCAGGCGCTCGCCGCAGCGGATGAAATCGGCCCAGGACGCCGTGAGCTCGGCCTCCTGCGCGCCGGCCTGCAGCAGCAGATCGCTGCGGTAGAAGAGACAGCCCGGGCCGATGTCCACCGGGAATGCAGTGAGCCTGCCCGTGCGGCTGTGGCCGGCGGCCAGGGCGAAGGGCACGATCTCGCCCGTGTGCCGGCCCGCCTGGAACGGTGGGGCGGACAAGTCGTGCAAGCCGGCGGAGTCGGCCAGCTGGCCGACGATCTCGCGGTCCATGCCCATCAGATCGGGCAGGTTCGCCCCCGCCGCCAGGGCGGTGATCATGGCCGTGGGGAAGTCGGCATAGGCCAGGACCGTCAGGCGCACCCGTACGCCAGGGTGCGCCTGCTCGAACCGTGGCACGGCCAGCGCCGCAGCGCGGTCGAGATCCGGAAACGTCGCCACCTGCAGCACCCGCGAGGCCGCCGCGCGTGCGCTCCCAGCAGCCAGCGGTGCGGCCGACAGTCCTCGGATGAATGCGCGGCGGTGCAGCGTCATCGCGTGTGCGCAATCGGGGGCTTGCACGGCAGGTCGGCCGCCGACGCGCCTTGGGAAGTCGGTGGGCGGCGCGTGCATCGTGAAGGCGGGTGCGATCCGGGTGCGCGCGCCGTAGGCTGGGCGAGCCTTCCTGCGGTTGACTGTTTAGTAAACAATACGGCGATTGTTGGGGCGGCCCGGCATTGGCGTCAAGCGGGATAGCCATCGGGTGAGCGAATACCCTGATCCTCTGTTTCGCCGCATGCTCAGCGCGCGCCGGAGCGCGAGGTCGCCCATGCCAGGCACGCACCCGCCAGCCGGGAGCTAAACTTTTCGCATGAACAAGCGCAACACCACGATCAGGGATGTCGCCCAAGCTGCCGGCGTCTCCATCGGAACGGTTTCGCGCGCACTGAAAGGCCAGTCCGGCCTGTCCGAGTCCACCCGCGCCGGCGTGATCCAGGTGGCCCAGAAGCTGGGCTACAACTTCGACAAGTTGCGCGAGAAGCGGCCGCGCCGAATCCTGTTCCTCTACCGGCGTGCGATCGGTTCGTTGGCGTCCAACGTCTTCTACTCCCATGTGCTGCATGGCGCAGAGTCCTGCTGCCGCGACGCCGGGGTGCTGATCAGCTTGATGTCCGTCGGCGTCGGTGACGACCTCATCGCGCAGATCCACAAGCACGAGCCCGATGCGCTGCTGGCCGCGGGCTACTTCGACGACGAGCCGATGGACCTGATCCGCCAGAGTGCCGTGCCCTGGGTGCTGGTGGACCACCTGGTGCCGGGCGTCCATTGCTTCAACGCCGACAACCAGCATGGCGCCTGGCTGGCCACGCGGCACCTGCTGGACAGCGGTGCGAAGCGTGTGGCGGCCATCTTCGGCCCGCTGACCCACCACTCCGTGGCGCTGCGAGCCAAGGGCTTTCGGCGCGTGCTGTTCGAATCGCGCGTGCTGGCGGATCCTGACCTGGAGGTGTCACTGGACCCGGCACTGCCCTACGCCGACGCGGGGCGCGAGGCGATGCGGCAGTTGCTGGCGCTGGCGCAACGGCCAGACGCCGTGTTCGCCTACAGCGACCGCACCGCACTCAGCGCCATCGAGGCCTGTCTCGCAGCGGGCCTGCGCGTGCCGCAGGACATCCGCGTCGTCGGCTATGACGACATCGAGGCCGCAGCGACCAACAAGCCCTCGCTGTCGACGGTCCGCGTCGACAAGGAGGCGCTGGGCTACGCAGCCGCGCGCGCCCTCATCGAGGGTCAGCTCGATCCCGGGAACCAGTTGTTCGAGGTGTCGCTGGTCGTGCGCGAGAGCTCTCTTGCCAGCGACCCGCCGGCTGGCCGGGCCCGCGCCGCACGCAGCCTTTCGCGCTGATCAGATCACCTTTCGCGTGCGGATGACGTCGCCGTAGTAGCGTGCCGAGAGCTTGGGCGTGCGGGCCTGCGTGTCGTAGTCGCAGTGCACGATGCCGAAGCGGCGGCGGTAGCCGTCCTCCCACTCGAAGTTGTCGATGAAGGACCACAGAAAGTAGCCCTCGATCGGGACGCCGTCTGCAATCGCCCGGTGCACTTCGCGTAGGTGGTTGCGCACGTAATCCCGGCGGTGCAGGTCGAGCACCTGGCCATCCACTGGCGCGTCGTCGTCGTATCCGCAGCCGTTCTCGGTGATCAGGATGGCCTGATGGCCGTACAGCTCGTGGCACATGCGGGTGGCCCAGTAGATGGCTTGCGGCACCAGGTTGAGCCACGGGCTGTCGGCGCGCGGATAGTTCGGTGGCAGCGCAAGGGCCTCGTAGGCGGCACCGCCCCGGCCGGCGCGCACGTAAGTGGCGGTGTAGACGTTCAGGCCCAGGTAGTCGGTGGGTTGGCTGATGAGGTCGAAGTCGCCGGGCTCGACCTGCGGTGCGTTGGCGCCAATGCGGTCCAGGTAGGCCTGGGGATAGCTGCCCTGGTGGATGGCGCCCAGGATGTGCACGTTGCGCTCCATGAACCAGGCGGCGGCGGCCTCGATGTCCGGCGCCGTCTCGGTCACGGGCACGGCGACGTCGCAGTTGTCGGTCAGACCGACACGTGCCGTCGGTCCGCCGTGCTGGCGCACGGCGCGCACGCCGTGGCCGTGGCACAGGAGTGCATGGTGGTAGGTCTGATTCACGGTCGCGGCGCTCTCGGCGCGACCGGGCGCCTTGTGGCCCCCACCGTATGCCAGCACGGTGAAACAGCGGATCTCGTTCATGGTGATCCAGTGATCCACCAGATCGCCAAACTCGCGCACCAGCGTATCGGCGTAGCGCGCGAAGGCATCGACGGTTGCACGAGACGTCCAGCCGCCCCGCTCCTCGAGCGCCTGCGGCAGATCCCAGTGGAACATCGTGACCCAAGGGGTGATGCCATGGCGGGCCATGCTCTCGAGCAGCCGGCGGTAGAACGCCACCCCGGCAGGGTTGAGGTCGCCGTCACCCTGCGGGTAGATGCGTGGCCATGAGATCGACAGGCGGTAGTGCCGGATGCCCAGCGAGGCCATCAACGCGAAGTCTTCCTCGTAGCGGTGGTAATGGTCGCAGGCCACGTCCAGGGTGTGGCCGTCGAGGACCTTGCCTGGTACCCGGCAGAAGCGGTCCCAGATCGACTCGCCCTTGCCATCGGCGAACGCGGCACCCTCGATCTGTGCAGCCGCTGCGGCGACACCGAAGATGAATCGTGGCGGAAACGGGCTCGAGTAGGTCATCGCAGGCTGTGCGCAGGGCTCGTGGGCCGGTGCCGTGTCGGCGTCGGTCATGGGGGAGGGCGTCACGTCGATTGAGTCCATTCAACTTGTCGCGGTGGATGAAGACGCGGCGCGGTTGATTCCGCAGCGGCCAGGCGCATCGCCACCTGAATCGCCACCCGCATCGACTGGGCCGGTCGCCCAGTCTCGGTTGCGGGGTCGACAAAGAGTAAACAGATACTATACGATTGTTGTTTGCTAAACAATCTGGGGCGCATCCCAGCTCTCTCTGTTGAGAGTGCGCCGCGAGCCGCCCCGAAGAGATCCGAGATGCAAATCCGCCAGCCGATCCACAGCGAACACGCCCGCACGCTCGACACCGCCGGCCTGCGTCGACACTTCATGGTCGAGCAGCTGTTCGTGCCCGAGCAGGCCACGCTGACTTACAGCCAGATCGACCGCATCATCGTCGGCGGCATCCACCCGGTGCACCAGGCGGTGCGCTTCGCACCCGAACTGGGCAAGCACACCGGCACCGACTTCTTCCTGCAGCGGCGCGAGCTGGGCCTGATCAACATCGGCGGCGAGGCGATCGTCCAGGCCGACGGCCAGCGCTACGTGGTGGGTCCGCGTGAGGCGCTGTACATCGGTCAGGGCGCACGCGAGCTCAGCTTCGCCAGTGTGGACGCGGCCCAGCCGGCCAAGCTGTACTTCAACTGCGCGCCGGCGCACTGCCACTACCCGAACCGCACGATCACGCTGGCCGAGGCCAGCCCCGAGACCCTGGGCGACCCCAAGACCAGCAACCGGCGCACCATCCACAAGTTCATCGTTCCGGACGTGCTGCCCACCTGCCAGCTGCTGATGGGCATGACCCAGCTCGAGCCCGGCAGCCTGTGGAACACCATGCCCTGCCACACGCACGACCGGCGCATGGAGGTCTACTTCTACTTCGACATGCCGGCTGACGCCGTGGTCTTCCATATGTGCGGTGAGCCCGCCGAGACCCGCCACTTGGTGGTGCGCAACGAGCAGGCCGTGATCAGCCCGAGCTGGTCCATCCATGCCGGGGTGGGCACGCAGGCCTACACCTTCATCTGGGGCATGGTGGGCGAGAACCAGGTCTTCAAGGACATGGACCATGTCGCCATGACCACTTTGCTGTGAGCCTGCGCATGGCGCTCGAGGCCTTCAAGCTCGACGGCAAGGTGGCCATCGTCACGGGCTGCAACACCGGCCTCGGGCAGGGCATGGCCTTGGCGCTGGCGCAGGCGGGCGCTGACATCGTGGGTGTGAACCGAACGGATCCAGCCGACACGCGCCGCCAGGTCGAAGCGTTGGGTCAGCGGTTTGCAGACCTGCGCGCCAACCTGTCGGACATCAGCGGCATCGAAGGCCTGGTGGAGCAGGCCCTGGCGCTGAGTGGAAGGGTGGACATCCTGGTCAACAACGCCGGCATCATCCGGCGCGAGGACGCCATCAACTTCACCGAGAAGGACTGGGACGAGGTCATGGACCTCAACCTCAAGGCCTGCTTCTTCTTCTCGCAGGCCGTGGCGCGCCAATTCGTGGCGCAAGGCACGGGCGGCAAGATCATCAACGTGGCCTCGATGCTGTCTTTCCAGGGCGGCGTGCGCGTGCCCAGTTACACCGCCAGCAAGAGCGGGGTGACGGGCATCACGCGGTTGATGGCCAACGAATGGGCCGGCCACGGCATCAACGTCAACGCCATCGCCCCGGGCTACATGGCCACCCACAACACTGCTGCATTGCGCGCCGACGCGAAGCGCAACGCTGCCATCCTGGAGCGCATTCCTGCGGGCCGCTGGGGTACCCCGGACGACCTGGCCGGACCGGTGGTGTTCCTCGCCTCCCGGGCCAGCGACTACGTCAATGGCTACACGGTGGCCGTGGATGGGGGCTGGCTGGCGCGCTGAACCGACCCCGGCGCGGCCCAGTCTCGCTCACTGGGTGTGGGGCGGCGCGGTCGTCTCGCGCACGATCAGTTCCAGCGGTGGGTGCTCGATGGAATGCTGAGGGGCAGCACCGAGCGCCTGCAACACGGCGATCGCCGCCGCGCGACCCAAGTCGTGAATGGGCTGACGAACCGTGGTGATGGGGGGCGTCATGTAGGCGGACTGCGGCAGATCATCGACCCCGACCAGAGAGATGTCCTCGGGCACGCGGATGCCGCGCCGATACAGCGCACGACGGGCGCCCCATAGCATCTGGTCGTTGGCACAGAACACTGCCGTGAACGGTGCGCCGACCTCGAGCAACTGGTGCATCGCGCGCTCGCCGCTGGCCTCCAGGAAGTCGCCGGCCACGATCAGGCGCGGATCGACGCTCAGCCCGGCCCTCTCGTGTGCCAGGAAGTAGCCATCACATCGCTCCGTCGAGTCGAGGTGATGCGCTGCCCCGGCAATATGGGCGATGTGACGGTGCCCCAGCCGGATCAGGTGCTCGGTGGCCAACAGACCGCCGTGAACCTGATCGCAATGGAACGAAGAGACGCCAGGCGCGATCAGCTGGCGACCCGTGATGGCAGTGGGCAGGTGCTGCGCCAGTTCGGCCACATGCGCATCGGTCAGGCTTCCGCCGAGGATGACCAGGGCGTCGACCTTGCGCGCGATCAGCAATTGAGCGCGCTCCAGACCTTCCTGCTCGCTCCAGTTTCCGGTGACCACCATCAGCGCGTAGCCGCTGCCAGCCAGCCCTTCCTCGACCCCCTTGGTGCCACCGGCGAAGTAGGGGCTTTCCAACTCCTGCGTCAGCACGCCGATGGTGCGGGTGGACCCGCTTCTCAAGCCCTGAGCGGACAGGTTGGGCCGGAACTTCAGCTTGACGATGGCCGCCTCGACCGCCTGCCGCTTGTCATCTGCCACGCGCGCCGTGCCATTCAGGATGCGGGAGACGGTGCTGGGGGAAACCCCCGCCAGCCTCGCGACGTCCAACACCGTGGAGGGCAGGCTGCGGCTTTGTGGGGATGGAGAGCGGTTTCCCGATTTGGGCATGGCCGGATGCAAGAGACCAGAGCTGTTACGCAGAAATGATAACGTTTTCCTATGGCTTGGACCATGCTGCGGCTGGGTCTGGTCACGCGAGCCCTAGGGGTTTCACGGGGGAGTCGCATCTGCCCTTGACATGGTGATGTCCCGTGCCCAGACTGATCATGAAATCGTTGCCATACCGATCCAAGTGACGCGTGATCTGCTAGCCCTGATCGTGGTTCTGCCCGGGGTCCATCGTGTGGAAGAGTCGGCTGTCTGTCCGGTATTGGCGATGTCGACACGCATCGTCTCCGGCACGACGCAGGCGGCCTGCAGGGTGCAAGCCTTGCGCTCGGCGCAGGGTTGACGCGGTGATGCGGGAGATTCTTCCTCTGCAAGGGCCGCAACAGCCGGTGTTGCCTGGGCCGCTTCCGCCTGCCGCAGCTGGTGCGGCCTGGCTGCCACGGGTCCGGCCTGGGACTTCTACCAAGTACATGGCTTTTCGCTTGACGCCTCACATGCGGGTTGGCAAACTAATCTTGAAATCGTTGCCAAACAGGGTCGTTTCAGGACCTGGTCGGCACGAGAGCGTAGTGGCAGTTCAAGGCTTGGCCTCGTGTGGGCAGCGGATGCAAAGGATCCGTCTGCAGGCCTAGCGCGCTGCCGCTGCACACTTGGTCTGCGCTGCGACAGGTAAGAAGAATTCGCTTCTGGGTCAGTAATGAAAACGATTTCTAACACCATGAATCCATCGACCCGCCACGCCAGCGTGGCCGCCACCCCGCAGGCACCCACCTGAGTCTGCGTCTTCGTATGTCGTCGGCGCGCGCGAGCGGCACCCGTCCTGGCTTTCGACGGCGCACCCATTCACCGGCAAGGCACCAGCGAGTGCTGGCCCACATCTACCGATAGGAGACAAGAGAAATGGCACGTGCAAGGAAGACGCTGATAGCGACAGCCATCGCGCAACTGGGCTTGATCTCGAGCGGCGCCGTCTGGGCGCAGGCACCGGCAGCACCGAGTCAGCCCCAGAAGAAGGAAGAACCCGCGCAGGTGACGGTGACTGGCCAGCGGGCGGCCTTGCAGTCGGCCCAGAAGCTCAAGCAAGAGGCAGACGAGATCGTCGACTCGATCAGTGCCGACGACATCGGCAAGCTGCCGGACCGTTCCGTCATCGAGGTGCTGCAGCGCATCGTCGGCGCGACGCTCGATCGGGCCATGACCAATGACCCTCAGCATTTCTCCGTCGAGGGCAACAGCATCGCCATCCGCGGCCTGAACTACGTGCGCTCCGAGATGAACGGGCGCGACTCGTTCTCCGCCAACGGTGGCCGGGCCTTGAACTTCGAAGACGTGCCGCCCGAGCTGCTGTCGCGGGTGGACATCTACAAGAATCCTTCGGCGTCCCAGATCGAAGGTGGCATCAGCGGCCTGGTCGACCTGAGGACTGCGCTGCCCTTCGACTACAAGGGGTTCAAGGGCGCCCTGTCATTTGACACGAGCTACTCCAAGCTCAGGGGCGGCAAGGGCTCAAATTCCGGCTCCTTGCTGTTGTCCGATCGGTGGGCGACGAGCTTTGGCGAGGTTGGCCTGCTCGTCGACGTTGCCCAGTCAGACAGCGCGACCCGCGCCGATCAGGTCAAGGTGAGCCCCATGTACCCGCACACCGAACTGGTGCCGGGCAAGACGGTGTGGGTCCCCAAGGGCGCGATGTGGCGCAGCCAGGATCTGGACCGCGAGCGGGGTGGTCAGTACGTTGCGGTGCAGTGGCGGCCGATCAAGGACATCACGAACACCCTGACGTACTTCAAGTCTGACTACACGATCAACTGGTCCGAGCGCTTCATGGCGATGGAGCACAACTCGCCCTTCACCATGAAGGTGGCCAATGGTGTCTATGACGAGAACGGCATCTTCAAGAGCGGAACGCTCTCGGACCCGAGTTCCAACGGCATCAACCACAACCCGGCACACCGCGTGGAAAGCCGCGACTCCTCGACCAAGGACATCGCGTGGAAGTTCGATTGGAAGTACTCACCGCGCCTGAAACTCAGTTCGGACGTGCAGGTGATCGAGGCCAGCACAGCCGGCTTCGCCTCCGAGATCGCAACTGGCCACCAGTTGCAGAAGCAGGGCCTGGACCTCACGGGCTCCGTCCCCAAGCTGATCTTCGACCAGAGCGATCTGGCGAACCTGGCAAATCCCAGCAAGCACTACTGGGCCTACACGATGGACCACCAGGATCGGTCCACCGCGAAGAGCAAGGCCTGGAAGGGCGACATCGAGTACTCGCTCGACCACCCGGTGCTGCACAAGCTCCAGATGGGCGTGCGCTTCAATGATCGTCAGTCGAGCATCACGAACGACGTTCCCAGCTACAACTGGCAGGCCGTGACGCAACCCTGGATGCTGGGCTGGAACATTTCAGGCTTGGCGTATCTCGGGGACCCGCGATTCGCGACGCCGGGCGCGACGAGCACCCATACCTTCAAGAACTTCTTCGGCGGCAAGATTACCCCGCCGCCCGGCATCTTCGCCACGCAGGCCTATCTTCGCGACGTCCAGAAGTCTTACGACCAACTCCACAATTACCACAAGATCCTGTGCGAAGAGCAGAAGGCCGCGAACGGATGGGGTGACTGCACGCAATGGAGCACGCCCGGCTACCAGCGCACAGCAGTGTTCGGCAGCGACCCTTCTGGTCGCAACGAAGTGGATGAGAGGACCCAGGCCTTCTACACGCAGATGAAGTTCGGGTTTGACGACTGGAAGTTCCCGGTCGACGGCAATCTCGGCATTCGCTACATCAGCACGAAGACCAAGGCAGCCGGATACACCGTTTTCTCGGCCAGTGGAACCAACTTCCCGCCGGGCGTGCCGATTGGTGGCCTGCCGGTCCCGAACATTCCCAACTTCGCCAAGGCCCAGAACTACGAGCACACGTACCACAACCTGTTGCCGAGCTTGAACCTGCGCATGAAGGCAAGCAACAATCTGCAGTACCGTCTGGCCTACTCCGAAGCCGTGTCCCGGCCTGACTTCTCGCAGTTGCAGGGCTACACCACCCTCACGCAGGACGTGAGAACGACGACCAATCCGGGCACCGGCGCGATCACCGTCCAGAGCGTGAACCAGACCGGAAACTCCGACGGCAATCCGCTCCTGAAGCCCGTCACCTCCAAGCAGGTTGACCTGACCGCGGAGTGGTACTTTGCAAAGGCGGGCTCTCTGACGTTCGCAGCCTTTGACAAGAGGCTGAAGGACATCATCGTGACGCAGTCACGCACCTTCGCGATTCCTGACGTCAACGGAACGCCTCAGAATTTCTCGGTGACCTCCCCGGTCAGTGGCGCCAGCGGAACTGCAAAGGGCTTCGAGGTCGCCTACCAGCAGTTCTATGAAAATCTGCCCAACTGGGCGCGTGGCTTCGGTGTGCAGGCGAGCTACACCTATGTCGACAGCAAACGCACGCTGTACAACCCGGTCAACGCAGCCTACTGCTCGGGTGGCGCGGGCAACAGTGACAACTTCAACCGCTGGAACAACGGCTGCGACACCGACGGCCGAACCTTCAGCGGCCTCCCGCTCACGGGGCTGTCGCGCAACACGATCAACTTCGCCCTCATGTACGAGCAGGGGCCGGTTTCAGCCCGGCTGGCCTACAACTGGCGCTCGAAGTATCTGCAAGGGATTCGGAACTCATTCGGAACGCTGTTCAGTGATGGCAAGGACACGAATCCGGCGAGCCCGAACTTCGGTGCCACCAACCTGAACTACGCGCTGCCGCTGTGGGCTGCCGCCTACGGACAAGTCGATGCATCGGTGTTCTACAAGTTCGCCAACAACTTGTCGGTGGGTGTCGAGGTGCAGAACCTCACCGACTCCGTGTTCAAGCAGCAGATGCAGCAGCACGTCGGCATGATCGACCACGCCTGGATTTCGACCGGTCCGCGCTACAGCCTCTCGGTGCGGTACACCTTCTAGAGTAAAAGTCCGAGACGTCTCCGAGGCGCGTGCACGAAACAGGATGAGGGTCGCGACCCTCATCCTGGACGCGCACGTTCTTCAGGCTGCCCCGGATACCAGCCCAAGCCATGCGCACACAACGAGGGTCGCCCGTCGATCGCAAGATGGGAGTGGGAGTGCCCTTCCTCCGGTGGGCCCTTGTCTGTCTGCTCCTCTTGCCACTGGGCGGCGCCTCCTGCTGGGCGCAGACCTCCACCGGTTTCGTCCACCCGGGTGCTGTCAACGGCAAGGCAGAGCTCGACAGGGTGAAGGAGGAGATCAGGAAGGCGCCGGATCAGTGGAGCAAGACTGGCAAGTTCGGGCCACTCCTTGAGCTGGCCACGCCCTACACGAGGAGTCGGGCACCCGGCAACACCGGGTCAGATGAGGGGGACGCCAAGCACGATGCCAGGAAGGCCTATGCCAATGCGCTGGCCTGGTACTACACCGACGACCCTCGATACGCCCGGAACGCCATCGCGGTGTTCGACGTCTGGGCCAGGACCTTCGCGGGCTATGTCGTCGAGCCTGGCGTCAGCGGCCAGTCGCAGTTGAACGCCGGATGGATCGGCGCGCTGCTGGGTTCTGCAGCCGAGGTGCTGAGCGGCTACAGGGGCTGGACCGACCAGCAGCGCACCGACGTCAAGCACATGTTCACCACCAAGTTCTATCCCGCCTTGCATCAGGCCAGCAACTGGAACGGCAACGTGGACCTGACCCAGATCGACGCCTTGATCAACATCGCCGTGTTCAACGAGAACAAAGCCTGGTTTGAGGAAGCCAAGCTGCGGCTGAAGATGCGCAATCCGAGGTTCTTCTATCTGCCGACGGACGTGGGTGTGAACCGCACCGATCCGTCCTGGTTCAACCCGACCCAGTGGGTGGCCGGCGTCACGCAGGAGACCTGTCGCACCCATTCCAGGCCGCCGAACGACAACGGGCACCACACGCAGTACGCACTGGCCTCTGCCTTGCGCGCGGCCGAGGTGGCCTGGAACCAGAAGGATGACAGCATTTACGCCGACAACAGGGATCGCTATGTCGCGGCCATGGAACTCCTGGCCAGGCAGGTGAACACCGGCAACATGCAGGGAGTCTGCGCCGACCCCGTCGCCACCAGGAGCCTGTTCGATACCTGGGCCATCGGATACAACCACTATCACCGCCGATGGGGCATCGACCTTCCCCACACCAAGGAGTTGCTTGCCAGCGCAGCGCGTCCGAGGAGGTCGGACTGGAACATCTTCTTCGAGAGCCTGACGCACGGCTCAGCCGCTCCATGACGGCGTCCGCTTCGCAACGCTCGGGTCCCGGGGCCGCGCCCATCCGCAAGATCGTCATCGTGGGCGGTGGCTCGGCCGGGTGGATGACGGCTGCGCCTTTGAGCCAGCGCCTCGCCAAGCACTGCGAGGTGGTGCTGGTCGAATCGCCAGAGATCGGCACGATCGGGGTGGGCGAGGCGACCTTGCCGACCATCCGCTACTACAACAGGGCGCTGGGCCTGGACGGCGCCGATTTCGTTCGCCGGACACAGGCGACCTTCAAGCTGGGCATTGAGTTTCGAGACTGGGGCCACGTCGGCAACCGCTTCTTCCACGGCTTCGGTGACTATGGGCCGACCATCGACGGCCGCTCGCCCTACTTGCACTGGTTGCGCCTGGCTCGCTCCGGCTCCACCCAGCGGCCCCTGGAGGACTTTTCCGTGCCGGCCGTGATGGCCCGGCACCACCGGTTCACGCCGCCGGCAGGCGAGCAGGCTTCGGCCAGCAACGCGTTCTCATACGGCTTCCACTTTGATGCCGGTCTCTACGCTGCCTATCTGCGCGAGTACGCCATGCGGCGCGGCGTCAAGCGCATCGAGGCCAAGATCGATGGAGTGGACCTGCATCCCGAGACCGGCTTCATCACCGCGCTGCGCCTGAGCGACGGGCGCCGCGTCGAAGGCGAGCTGTTCATCGACTGTTCCGGATTCCGTGGCCTGCTGATCCAGGGCGCCATGCAGTCGGAGTACGAAGACTGGAGCGCGCAGCTGCCTTGCAACAGTGCGTGGGCGGTGCCCAGCACCAGGTTGGAAAAGCTGACGCCGTTCACCCGATCCACCGCCCAACGCGCAGGCTGGCAGTGGCGCATTCCGCTGCAGCACCGCACCGGTAATGGCCACGTCTACTGCAACGGGTTCACGACAGACGACGAGGCCGCGAAGGCGCTGCTCGAGTTACTGGACGGGCGCCCACTCGACGACCCTCGCCAGTTGCGCTTCACGACCGGACGCAGACGGCGCCAGTGGGTCAAGAACTGCGTGGCCATCGGCTTGTCAGCCGGGTTTCTGGAGCCGCTCGAGTCGACCAGTCTCAATCTCATCGAAACGGCGGTCGGCACCCTGATCCAGAACTTCCCTGACTCGACGTTCAATCGAGGGCTGAGTGAGGAGTTCAACCGACTAATGGCGATTCGATACGAATCCGTCCGCGACTTCATCATCCTGCACTACAAGCTCACCCGGCGTTCGGATTCAGAGTTCTGGCGCTACTGCGCTGACATCAGCTTGCCTGATGGCCTGCGCCATCAGATCGAGCTGTTCAAGCAGACCGGCCGCGTCGTGGTGTACGACCCGAATGGGTTCATGGAGCCCTCGTTCGTCGCCATCATGACGGGACTTGGAATTCATCCTGCGAGTTATGACCCATTCGTCGATCTGATGGACCTGGGTCGACTGCGCCAGCACTTCGAGGGTGTGCACACGGCGATCGCCATGACCGTACGCGACATGCCGGATCACACCGAGTACATCGCCCGCCACGTCGCAGCCCCCGCTGTGCCGCAGCCAGCCGGCGCAGCGGCATGAGCGCGCCTGTCGTGGCCAAGACTGCTGCGCCTACCTGGACGGCGGGCACGCTGACGTACAGCTCCGCGGGGCTTGCGCTGCTGTTCTTCTGGCTCCTCTTCGGCGACTTCGCGTACATGTTGCGCGAACGCTCAGCCGCGCCGACTGCCCAGTTGATGCTCAAGGAGTATCAGGCGTCGGACTTCGCCACCGGGATCTTCCTGCTGACCATCCCGCAGGCGATCATCTTTTTCCTCGGCCCCGTGATCAGTTACTGGAGTGATCGCCATCGCGGCCGCTGGGGCCGGCGCATTCCGTTTCTGCTCTGGCCGACCCCGATCACTTCGCTGTCCATGATCGGCCTGGGCTACAGCCCGTTCATCGGAGCCGCCCTGCACCAATGGATGGGCCGAAGCCCAGGCACCGAGCACCTGTCCATCCTGATGGTCATGGTGTTCTTCTGGACGATCTTCGAGATCGGCGTCGTGATCTCCAATTCGGTCTTCAATGGCCTGATCAACGACGTGGTTCCGCGTGCCTGGTTGGGGCGTTTCTACGGCATGTTCCGGGCCGTCGGCCTGGCAGTCGGCGTCATCTTCAACTACCAGATCATCGGCAATGTCGAGGGCAACTTCGCCCTGGTCTTCACCTGCATCGGGTTGATCTACGGGGTGGGCTTTTCGATCATGTGCCGCAAGGTGAAGGAGGGCGAGTACCCGCCACCCCCCGAGCGGGAAGCAGGCAAGAGTCTGTTTCGCATCGCGATTGGCGACTACTACCGCGACTGCCTGTCGCGGCCCTACTACCTGTGGGTGTTCTGCTTCGTCGCGCTGGGTACCGTCACTTACCTTCCCGTGAACACATTCGCCATCTTTGCCGCAAAGAGTTTCGGCATGAGCATGGAGCTGTATGGCAAGTACATGGTCGCCACGTTCACGTCGTCATTCCTGCTGGCCGTGCCCATCGGCTGGCTGGTCGACCGCTTCCATCCCATTCGTGTCGCGCAGGTGGCGCTGGTGCTCTACGGGAGCTTGATGCTGATGGCCTTCTTCCTGCTGCGCGATCAGGCCTCCTTCGGGGTCGCGCTGCTCGTCCATGGCGTGGTTTCCGGCATCTACTGGACGGGCACGGCCGCCATCGGGCAGATGCTGTACCCGCAGATGAAGTTTGCCCAGTTCGGGGCCGCAGGGGGGTTGATCACGGCAGCCTTCAGCATGTGTCTGGGGCCTGTGCTCGGATTGCTGCTCGATGCCTTGGGCAATGACTACCGGTACACCTTCCTGGCCGGCAGCGGGCTTGCGTTCGCCTCTGTCGGGCTGGGTTGGGTGGTCTATCGGAAGTGGCAACAGCACGGCGGGCAGCACCATTACGTCGCGCCCTCCTGAGCCTCCGTCTGTGCATGCGCCAGGTTCATTGAAGCATCACCCACCCCCATGACGCCTCACACATTGAAGATCAACGGCCAGCGCCGCACTGTCGTCGTGGCCGCTGACACGCCGCTGCTTTGGGTGCTTCGGGATCACCTGTCGCTGCTCGGAACCAAGTACGGTTGCGGACTGGCGCAGTGCGGTGCCTGCACGGTTCATGTGGACGGCCAGGCCGCACGGTCTTGCATGACACCCGTGTCTGCGGTGGGCGAGCAAGCGGTCACCACGATCGAGGGTCTCGATGCCAACGGGGCGCATCCGCTCCAGCGCGCCTGGTGTGAACGGGACGTGCCTCAATGTGGCTACTGCCAGAGTGGGCAGATCATGGCCGCCGCGGCCCTTTTGAAGCAGCATCCCTCGCCGACCGATGAACAGATCGATGCGGCCATGGCCGGGGTGCTGTGCCGTTGTGGCACCTATGTTCGTATACGCGCGGCCATCCAGGACGCTGCGGCAAAGATGGCAGGCCGCAAGTGAGGGCGCCGATCTCAAAGCCGCGTCGGCGGTTCCTGCAGGTTTCGGCACTGGCGGGCGGTGGCCTGCTGCTGAGCCATGTGCTCGCACAGTCGACCCGGCCGCAGGGCGGCACGTCGCAGCAGCGGGGTGAGGGCGCCTTCACCCCGAGTCCGTTCATCAAGATCAGACCCGATGGCGCCGTCATCCTGGTGGCCAAGATTCCCGAGCTGGGCCAGGGCGTGAAGACGACCTTGCCGATGATCCTGGCAGATGAAATGGGTGCGGACTTCCAGACCGTGCAGATCGAGTCCGGCGCGCTCGATTCCAGGCTCGGCGCGCAGGAGGCCGGTGGGAGCATGTCGGTCTTCGACAGCTATCAGCCGCTGCGCGAGGCTGGCGCCTTGGCACGCACGCTGCTGATCCGAGCAGCCGCCGGTCAATGGTCTGTCCCGGCAACGGAGTGCAGCGCTGCAGGCTCCAAGGTGACCCACCCACCCACAGGGCGATCGCTGACCTTCGGCGAGCTTTCGTCTCGGGCTGCTGGCTTGCCACTGCCTGCGGCGTCGGACATCGTCTTGAAAGAGCCGCGTGAGCAGCGATTGATCGGCCAGCGGGTGGGCGGCGTCGACAACCCGTCCATCGTCATGGGGCGGCCCCTGTTTGGCATCGATCAGACAGCGCCCGGCATGGTTCATGCCGTCTACGTGAAGTGTCCATCGTCAGGCGGCACAGTCGCCTCGGCGAACCTCGATCACATCAAGCGGCTTCCCGGGATCATTGACGCCTTCATCCTGGCGGGTACCGCTGACGCCTACGGACTGCTGCCTGGCGTAGCCATCGTCGGGGATTCAACCTGGGCGACGTTCAAGGCGCAGGACGAATTGCGCGTGACCTGGGAATCCCCTGCGAAGCCTGGCCAGGACTCGGCCGCCTATGAGCGACGCGCGGCTGAGCTTGGGGCCACGCAGGGTTCGACCGTGCGGAGTGTGGGCGACGTGACCGCCGGCCTGCGCTCGGCAGCGAAGTCCCTATCGGCCGCCTATCACTACCCTTTCTTGCACCATGCGCCGCTGGAGCCGATGAATGCGTTGGCCATCCCGCTGCCCGATGGCGGGGTCAAGCTGGTTGCGCCGACCCAATCGCCGCAGGACGCGCAAAACCTGGTCGCCAAGGTGCTGAACCTGCCCAAGTCGAAGGTCGAGGTGCAGTTCACCCGCAGCGGCGGCGCCTTCGGCCGCCGGCTCGTCAACGACTTTGTCGCGGAAGCTGCTGCGATCGCCCAACGCGTCGGGCGGCCCGTGAAGCTGACCTGGCGCCGAGACAGTGACACCCAGCACGGCAAATACAGGCCTGCAGGTTGGCACTTTCTGCAGGCCGGGCTCGACAGCGCGGGCAAGCCGGTGGCCTGGCGCAATCACTTTGTGACCGTCGGCTTGAACAGCACATCGAAAGCCGGCACGGCTGCTGACATCGGCGGCAACGAGTTTCCCAGCCGCTTCATGCCCAGTTTCCGTCTGGAGAAGTCGGTCCTCAGCGCCAACGTCCCGACCAATTGGTGGCGTGCGCCGGGCGCCAACGGCTTCTCGTTCGTGTTTCAGAGCTTTGTCGACGAACTCGCACACGCAGCAGGCAAGGATCCTCTGGAGTTTCGGCTGGCCATGCTCGGCGAGGACCGCGTGCTCGCGGGTACCGGGCGCTGGGATCCCGCCTTCGACACGGCGCGCATGAAGGCCGTGCTCAGGCTCGCGGCCGAGCGTGCGGGCTGGGGCAAGCGCCTGCCGGCAGGGTCCGGGCAGGGCATCGCCTTTCACTTCAGCCACCAGGGCTACGTCGCTGAAGTGGCGGAAGTCAGCATCTCGCCCGAAGGCGTGCTTGCCGTGAAGCGCATCACTGCGGCGGTGGACGTGGGGCCGATCATCAACCGCAGCGGCGCGGAGAGCCAGGTGCAAGGCTCGATCATGGATGGACTGAGCGCCGCCTGGTTGCAGGAGATCACGATCGCCGACGGGGCCGTGCAGCAGTCGAATTTCCACGACTTCTCCGTGCTCCGGATGGATGCCGCTCCACGGCAGGTGGACGTGCACTTCATCGAGAGCAAGACCGCGCCGACAGGCCTGGGCGAGCCAGCCCTTCCCCCGGTGGCCCCCGCCGTCTGCAACGCGATCTTCGCAGCCACCGGCACGCGCATTCGGCGACTGCCGATTTCCAGAACAGACCTCAAGTGGGATCCCAGAAAAGTGCAAACATCGACTCTCCAAGGCGCCGATATCGGGTCTCCACGGCTGCGCGGCGAAACCCGGCAGACGTCCACCGCCGTTCAGTTGCTGGCAGGCGGCGTTGACATCTGGGGAGTACGCGATGAAGGTCACTTCGCATATCTGCCCGTGAGCGGAGACTTCGAGATCAGCGCTCGCGTGGACTCTCTGGAGATGGCCGACCTCTACACCAAGGCCGGGATCATGTTCAGGTCATCCCTTGATGAGGGCTCGCCTCATGTCATGGTCGTTGCCTTTGGCAACAACGAGCCGCGCAACAACAACAACGGTGGCCTGGAGTTCCAGTTCCGCAAGGAGGAGGGTGGCCAGTGTGCGGCCGTCTATCCCCCGCAACCGCTGCCAGCCGAACCCGACTTCCCGGTGGCCTTTCCCCATGTGTGGCTGAAGCTGGTTCGAAGGGGCGATACCTTCACCGCGATGTTCAGCCGGGATGCAACGATCTGGAAGACGTACAGCACCCACAGCCAGGATCTGCCGAAGAGCGGATTCCTCGGGCTTGCAGTCACGGCACACAACGACGCGCAACGCGTGTCCGCAAGCTTCAGCCACCTGCTGTTGAGCTGAACGGACTTCTCACCGGCCTGGCCACGGGCGTCGAACCCCTGGCCATGCGCACTGGCTTCACTGTCGAATTGCACTGGAAGTGACTGGCATGGATGGATTGAAAGGCAAGTGGTCTCTTGTGACTGGGTCAAGCCGCGGTGTTGGCCGTCATGTCAGCGCAGGGCTGGCCAGGCTGGGCTCCAACCTGGTCTTGCACAGCAGAGATCTGGCCCACACGGAGCAGCTCGCGGTCGAGGTTCGAGCCTTGGGTGTGCGCGTGGTGTGCGTGGCGGGCGAACTCGCCGAACAGGCCCAGGTTGACGACATGCTGGCGCAGGCCCTGCAGCAGGCGGGGCAGATCGATGTGGTCTACAACAACGCGGCCATCATGACGCCCTTTCGCGAAAACTTCTTCGACATTCCTGCACAGGACTATCGCAAGAGCTTCGAGGTCAACGTCATCAGCCTGGCGCGTATCTGCCACCGACTGGTGCCGCCCATGATCGCGCGCAAGTGGGGGCGCGTCATCAACCTCACGTCGGGCATCCAGGATCAACCCGAACTGTCGGCCTATTCGATTTCGAAGGCCGCGGTCGACAAACTGGTGCGCGACTTCGCTCGCAAGCTCGCTGGCACCGGCGTGCAGATGAACCTGCTGGATCCCGGTTGGCTGCGCACCGACCTGGGCGGACCCCGAGCACCCCATGACCCGAGCGCCGTGCTGCCCGGCGCACTGGTGCCTGCGCTGCTGGATGACGGAGTCAGCGGCCGCTTCTTCCGCGCCCAGGACTACGCGGGCCTGTCCCTGGCAGCGGCGCTCGACAAGGAGCACGGCAAATGAGCCGAGATGGACCAGCCACCCGCGCCATCGATGGCATTGACATCGACGCCTGCGTGGCCAGGATGGCCCGCAAGCTGGCCCGCTACGACGATCATCAACCCGACAAGTCGGCTTATCCGAACGAGGCCAAGGCCGATGTCTGGTCCACGGTGCCTGCTTCGGACTGGGTCAGCGGCTTCTACCCCGGCGCCCTGTGGTACGTCTATGAGTTCGCGATGCGTCGGCAGTGGCCCAACCCAGATCTTTGGCGCCAGCGGGCGCACACCTGGACGGCAGGTCTGACGGCAGAACAGTTCACGACCACCAACCATGATCTGGGCTTCATGATCATGGACAGCTTCGGGCATGGCTATCGACTGACCGGCGATGCGGCCTACAAGGCGGTTGTGCTCCAGGCGGCCGAGTCCCTGTCGAAGCGCTTCAGTGACACCGTCGGACTGATCCGATCCTGGGGCGCCATTGACGACCCGGAAAACTTTGTCGTGATCATCGACAACATGATGAACCTGGAGTTGCTGGTCTGGGCATCGGACAACGGCGGCCCGCAGCGTTACCGCCAAGTCGCCACGCAGCACGCCGACCGCTCGCGCCTGGAGTTCTTCCGGCCCGACCAGAGCACCTACCACGTCATCGATTTCAATCCGCAAACCGGTGGCCTGAAGCGAAAGTACACGCACCAGGGTCTGGGCGACGAGAGTTGCTGGTCGCGTGGCCAGACCTGGGCCATCTACGGCTACGCCTACCTGTTCGAGGCCACCGGGGACCCGCGCTACCTGGAGCAGTCCGTCGCGGCCGCCGACTACTACCTGGCACGCCTGCCGGCGGATCACGTGCCGCCATCGGACTTCGACAGCGGGCTCGCGGGCCTGGAGTACAAGGATTCGAGTGCCGCCGCGCTGGCGTCTTGCGCCTTCTTCCGGCTCGCTCGCCTGTGTCCGCAGCCGTCCGACCAGGTCCGCTTCTGGCACGCGGCTGTCAACACGCTCGAGAGCCTGGTGCAGGCGCCCTACTTTTCGTCGTCGCCCAGCCATGCCAGTGCTCTGCGTTACCAGGCGCGCAACTTCCACGCAGACGCCAGCCATCGCCTCACGAACACCAGCCTGATCTTTGGCGACTATTTCCTGCTGGAAGCGCTGCTCGCGTATGACAGCGCCATCGAGACAACCCGCCAATAGAGATTGCCCGAGATGATCAGAAGCGACACTTCGAACGCTGGAAGCGCCAGCTTGTCGGCCATGGTCTATGGCACCTGGCGGATGCTCGACGACCAGCCTTCCCTGCAGGACATCAACCGCCGATTGAACCGTTGTGTCGAACTGGGAATCACGACCCTCGACACGGCAGAGATCTATGGCGGGTACCGGGTGGAGGAGGCACTGGGAGGCGCCATGGCCCTTTCGCCCGGGCTGCGCGACCAGCTGGCCATCGTCACGAAGGCAGGCATCTACGTGCCCAACGACCTGAGCCCGCAGCGCAAGGTGGGCTTCTATGACGCCTCGGCGACCCAACTCAGGACCAGCGTCGAGCGATCCCTGCGGCT